>NZ_CAKZMP010000328.1 GCF_937128705.1 uncultured Kiloniella sp.
TGGTTCGCTTCAGGTAAGTCTGACCGGTCGAATAATCCGTCATAGGGACCACACCCAGGAATGAGTGGATTGTCTTAGCTTGCCGGCCAGTTTGCTCACCCAAAACTGCAGCAGCTTTGTTGGTAGTAGCTGTCAGCATCAATTCCATGGGTGTTCGCTGAAGCGACATGGATTGATTGTACGCATTGATTGTTGACGGCAGGAGGCTGACCAGTTCACGGGTCAGATAGGTTTTACCAACGCCAGGGGAACCAGTCAGGAAGAATTCCTTGTCTGGACCAATGATGTAAGTGGCAAGGGTATCTGCCGCTTTTTGTTGGTCAGCATTGAGTTGGGGAGTCGGTGTAGACATCAGTCTTCCTCGATATTGATGAGAGTGCCGTATGGCACTTCAGAATTTGGATTACCTGAGACCACCCAAATAAGAGGAGGACCTGGCGGTTCTTGTGGGATCCCCACATACAAGTCAGTGAAGACAACGATGGCATTGGGCATGTGCTCTTTAGCATGAGCCCAAACTTCATTCAGATTGGTTCCACCACGGCCGGTGACAACAATCTTCTCGAACTCATCGTCTTCTCCGAACTCGTAGAAATCCTGAAGCTTAGTATCAAAAGTGATTAGCACAAGCTTCTCCGGATTATAGGTATCTTTGATGTATTTCACTTCCGAGTTGAAGCGTTTGATTTCTGCATCTGAGATGGAACCAGAAACATCCAGGTAATAGTGGATCAGCTCCAAACCAGACCGCCCGACACGACCCGGTAGCATTGGATCGCTATATCGGCGGTTCGGTCGGCTATAAGAATATTCTACGGAGGAGAGGGCTTCAAAGAAATTGACTAGGATTTCTTGCCAAGGAAGCTTCGGCTTGAGGAAATCCTCAATCATCTGCTTCACTTCACCTGGCATATCACCGTGGTTTTTGGACATCTTAGAGGCGGTCGACGCATTGTGGACATTGCCAAATGCTTTTTTGGCGATCTGGTCAGGGGTCATATCTCCCTGCATCGATTCAGGACCATCTCCGGCCTCGAAGAAGTCACCATCCTGAGGATTGACGACCTCTACCTTGTTGTCCATCAGCCAGTCGTAGACTTGATCAGTGGTCCAGCCATCGAACTGGGAATCCATCAGATAAGGGAACCCATCCATATAATAGCCGCCAGACTTGAGCATATTGTTGATCACATAGTCTGCAGCGACATTCCAGATATAAGGATTTCGTTTTTCTCGACGTCCCATGTGCTGGAAAGCGATATGCCAAGCTTCGTGCGCAAGCACAGTGACTTTGCTGTCGCGATCCAGGGATTTAAAGAATTCGGGGTTCCAGACCATGAACACGCCATTTGTGGCGGCTGTTGGAATTGAACGATCCCATTTGAAAGAGATCGAGGCTACAAGAGGACCCAGGAAACCATTCCATTTCTTTTGGAAGAGCCGAACTTTTACAGCATCCAGCATACGATTGAGTTCAATCATATCATCTTCAGTTACTGGTTCGTCGGAGACATAGTCCTCAGGATTGAATGTAGGTTGGGTCATGAATCACCTATAAGCGGTTGGCTTTGGAGATGATCTTCATAGAGAATTTGCGGAATTCTTCGCTTTCGCGGTCCATATTAGGCAGACGTCGAAGAATGTGCCGGCAGAAGAGCATTTGGAATTCGCCGCCAAACTTTTGAATGTAAGGCAGCACGTTTTCAACGTCTTTCTTTTCGACTTCCGCACCGATCCAGGATATTACAGCGAACTTAGCTGTAGGCTCTGGAGGCGGAGTCAACGCTTCGTTGATTTTTGGATCAATAATGTGATCCCACTTGGGAAGATCATTATAGACCTCGCAGAATGAGATAAACTCCATTCCGGCGCCGGAACCAATGGTGCCGCAGATTCGCGGCTGGTGAGCCGAACGATCGACAGTGATATTATTCATGGTTCGATTGAGGAATTCCCAAGTCCGTGGACAAGCAAACGTATGGTCTTCGTGGTCGGGGTTGAAGTTCATCAGCATGTTATTGTCGAAATTAACAAAGGCGGAGATCCGATGATCGATATTGTGTTCAAGAGCCCACTCAGTCCACTCATCAACAGTGATCTGAAGCTGGTAATGAACAAGCCGCGACTGCAAAGCGGTCGACATCTTGTGGACCACCGCCTTATCCGTAATCAGGTTACCGCAAGCGATCATTCCGCAATTTGGATGCAGGTTGAATGAGCCAACCTGACGATCAAGAATGATTTTATACGCCGCGGCTTGAACGGCTTTATTGGCGGAGCTCAGCTCATCGAGGAGCAAAAGCCAGCCGTTCTTACCTTTCGGCAATGGCTCCCCTTCCAGAGGGAAGATGTTGAACGGCGTGAATACAGCCTTATCACCTTCCCGCATGGGATAGCCTTGCAAATCTTCTGGGGTACACTGGCTCAAACGAATATCGATCAGTTCGAGATTATGCTTTGCAGCAAATTTTTTCGCGGAATCAGACTTACCGATACCTGGCGACGAGCGGACATAGGGCACCAGTCCTTTGCTGATACAAACCTCATACTCCTCCTGGAGCTGAGTGTGTCCGATAAAGTTTTCCATTGCAGTCATTGGGAGATCTTTCTTGGTCCTTATCCGTAGACTTTTTCCTCAATTTGTTCATCGGAGAAACCAAGGTTTTTCCAATAAGCGATGCGGATATCATCTAAAGACATTTTCATGTGAGTGCCGAGTAATTGATTGGCAATTCGGCGAGTGCCTTGCAGAGCAGGCTGCGCTCCGTGACCGGTTGATGCGCCGGCACGGGTCAAGCTCCATCGCTCTTCTACAACAAGCAAGAACCAGTAATGATTGCGAGCGAGGCTGATACGATGGATCTTTGTTCGAGAAGACATCTCTTCAAAAGTCACATCGTATAGCTGCTCGATCGCATCAATGTGTTTCTGCTTACGTTGAGCGGGGTTTTTAGCGACGGTCTGGCCACAGCAAGGGCAAATATCTAAAGCTTTCGCTCTCATGGCCAGTACCCTTACTTCTTCGCTTTAGGACGTGTCATCTTGTGGATGAACTTGATGACCTGAGGCGCGTCACACGCGTCTTCTTTTTCGGTATCGAGTTCTCGAATCGACATCATTTGAGGGCCTTTGTTAGACACATAGGTCAGAAGAACATCGCCGACGAGATACTTACCCTTCTCGAGTTTGATGTGAGAAGAGGCGCCGCCAGTGAATTTCACACGAACAGTGTAGGGCATGACCTTCCGGACTTCCTTGAAGACTTTGAAGCCGTCATCAGTCTTGAGGACGACACCTTCTGCGTCTTCGCCGATCCAGGTGCCGATAGCGCCAGTTGCAACGTCTTTATAGAGTTGTGCCATTTTGGAATTTCCTTGTGTGAGTTTGAATTGTTTCTGGTAGGGAATGCGCAGATGCGCTCGATCTTTTGGCGGAACCATTCGATCATAGAGAAAACACCCGACCCCAGCATTGCGATATTTGGCGTTCGCTACCAGTCGAGCGTACACGCCGAACACTTTAGCGTACCAGGATTCTGGATCTTCTTCATAAAGACCGTCGTTCTGAACAATCATATAATCGCAGGTCATGAACGCAGAAATCCAGGCATTAGATTGGTATTGATGCCAGAGGATGTTTTGGATGTTTTTGAAGTAATAATTCGCAAAATTGCGACCTTCCATCCAAGCAGACTGAGCCCACCCATGGCCGTGATAGAATGGGTGATCACTGCGATTAGACAGATAACCTTCAACCCCACGCATGAAGAAATACTCATGGCAGTCTTCGCCGAGGGCTTGGTTGTATTCTATGATGTTTCGAATGTTTTTCGGCCATTCAGACGGGCTTAACATTTCGATCATGAGAAGTTCAGCAAAACGCTCGAGCTTAAGAAATTGGTGTGCCATTTGAGAGTTCCTTAATCTTTGTGAACGCCATCAATAAAGATAGCAAAGGGTCCGGTAATAATATGGACCGCAACGAAAGAGAGAGCGATTGCATACCGAGGATCTGAATCAGGATCTTCTTTACGAAACCTATCCATTATCTCTTCTAACGTATGTCGATTAGACAGCGCGTTAGGCCAACCTCGAGCCCAATCTACGACCATTATGAAGATGCCGAGAGAGGCCCAGAACTGGACTACTTCAAGAAGCCACATCACTTTTTGCGAGTGCGCTTTTTGGTGGTCACTTCTTCTGTTGGTTCTGGTAGAGCAGTGCTGATTTTCGTCGATGCGTCTTCTTCACCAGCATCTGGGTGGTCTTCAATGACCACGCGCCCTGTAGGGCTATAGACGAACGTCTCTTGCCCGCCGAGATCCCAGTCGACCACGTTTACGCCTGCCTTGGAGGTGCCGTGTCGACGGAGTCCGACAAAGCCGGACCCCATCTTCGCAAATACCTCACCTCGTCGCAGGTAAGCTTCATGTTGGGATTGAATGCCACCCTTATTCAGGATGACAACTGAATTCTCAATGTGCTGAAACGTCAGCTCCGCTGTCTTGGACATTGTCTTGGGTCTCTTCAGTTACGGCATCGCCGTCAATAAGACGGTAGCCTGGTTGGTTTTTTGCGTAGTATCCCGCGGCGCCTTTGATTGGCAGCTCACTCATACCCGCAAAAACAAAGCCCTCGAGTTCGCTATTCAGCTGTTCGCCGAAATGCTTAATCTCTTTGGCTTCTTCGTTGATGTAATAGAACCGTGGTTCGGACATTGGGAGATCTCCGTTTCTGAATGAGTGGAGATACTATCTTTGTCCTGGCCATTAGGCAAGGCTCCGGCTTCGCCGGGCCTTGCCTAAGGCCGTAAATTCTTGTGAATGAACATCATAAATCTGATGATCACCCCCACAAAACAGACGACAATCAGTACTGCTGCTATTTCATGTATCATTGAACTTTGATCCTCTTGGGATTGTGTTTTCGTTTTTGTTTGACGTTCCTGGCTTTCTTATTATTCGAGGTCAGATGCCAGTTACCGCAGATGTTACAGTTATAGGTACTCAACCCCGTTGCGTTATGGCGAATAGCCATCTCGGCAGTTTCCTCAGTAAGAAACGTACGTTTCCTTTTGCACTTACGTCGAACCATTGCGTCATGTGCTTTTAATCGTGACAACCCAGCGACCCTCCTCATTTTTATGGAGTCGACCTTCGGCGTGGGCCACTCCCCTCTCCATTGTCTTTTTCTGGCAATAGAAGTTAGGAGAATACCATATGGCAGGGCTGATGTTGATGTACTGCTCAAAAGAAAGTCCGTTGATGTGCGCCAGAGCACGCACTGCAGCTTCATTCAGAGGGTAATTAATAGCTGCAGCTGTATAACCGCAGTTCCGGAAATCTTCTTCAGTCGCCTGCGGACGAGTTTTCATTTTCAGACACACGTTCACGGTGAATTCCTTCCTCTCCGTAGATGCGAATGATATCTCCGTCAGATTTATTCTCACGGTGTTTGATCCATATGGCGCAGAGCGCACATAAAGAATGCCCCCTGTCCTGGTTCCACCATTGCTGGTATTTCTTTTCCATTGGCTCCCCGCAACAAGTGCACGTCATGAATGTCGGGTTTTTTGCCATCACTTTTCCCTTTCCAGAGTGAGTCGCATTTTGACGACTTTGTGTTTGTCCTGGAATGCCAGGTGATTAAAATCTCTGGCTTCCTGTCGGGTTTTGAATGAGCAAAGCTGTCCCATGAAGGATACGAAAACAGGGCCATCACGGCCCTGTCCCAGTAATCCCCACAAGAGAAAGCTTCTATTTGGTTGGGTTGGATCCAGCATTAGCAAGAAGCTCCGCATAAGTGTCGAGACAGCGACGTACCTGAGGTGCGTTTAGCTCAGAGCATTTCGCATGGCATATGAAAAAGTCTGCATCCTCAGTAGCAACACAGAGTTTCGCGGTAAGATCCGCGATTTTCATTTGATCCTTTTCAGATTGTTCACCGGCCCACCAGAAGAAGGCATATGCTAAAATCAGAAGGATCAACCATCCAATACCTTCACCCATCGGTTTGCCCCACACGTCTACCAGCAGCAAAAGCTGCTTCGAGCAGATCTACGCCTTCAGTAAACCGTTCAGCGTCTTTTCCGCATACCCGATAATAAAAATGGGTCAGAAGGGGCAGTTTGGTGTTTGGATCTTCAGCGGTATAGCACCACTTCTCGAATTCACTAAGTTTTTCATTCATGTTTAACTCCTAGCTATTTGTAGCGCCAACGACTGCCGCCAGCAGTGCGTCTCTTTTTAATAGCGCGTTGGATGTTGGAAGCACTGCAGGCAGTGCCACATACTTCTCGTGCAGCTGCACGGATTGAGTGGAATTCCTTGATGTCATTGCCATCAAGATCCATTTGAATAACCGGATGCATCGCTTGATTTTGGTTTGGCGCATTGCGCTTTACCTCTTCAACGTACTTTATCCGGTTATCCCGATAGGTCATGACCTGAATGTTTGAAAACGAATAGGTTTTGTTATTGTCAATTCTATCCACCCCCGGGATGTCATCCTTCAACCGTCCATTGTTTAGCCAATGGGTGTAAAGGCGCTGAAAAAGAGCGTCTTGGGTTATCCAGTCAACAAACTCATCTCGAGTGTATTGAGGTGGGCTTTGCCCTCTCTTCTTGGCATTTGATTTTTGATGACGATAAAGCGTTCTTGCGAAGCGCTCAGGGGTGGAATGGTGGTATTTGAAAATCCACTCTGCAGAATTCTTTTTCATACTAACTACATAGCTGACTTATTTTTTAAGTCTAGCCCATAATCAGGATAAAGCGTAATCCGCATTAAGGATTGAATCAGCGATATTGCCGATTTTCTTGAGTTCTTGGCGACGCCCAGTGATCTGAGTAGCAATGTCGCCAAGAATGTTTGATGCGCAGAGATCCCGCATAATGCGATTGTACTGCCGACGTAGATCGTTTCCGTAATTCGGATGAACCCGGAAGCAATCATGGATCGCCAAAACAGGGAAAGGATCCACTGGAAGTGTCTGGATCATATCCATCACAGCGTGAGCTGAGACGATGTTGACGTTTTTCTCGTCAATCAGGTCGAGGACCCGAGCAGAGAGAAAGCCAGAAGTCAGATACCGTTCCCAAAGAGCTCTCAATTCTTTGTCTTTCTTCCGACCATGGCCTGAAGCAGACTTACGACGCTCACGTCGTTTGATCGCAATGTTGCAAGCGTTTTCGACTTCACGAATGCGCTTAGGATTGTGATAGCACCGACGCACCATCTCTCTGACGATCATCCCATCGATCGAGTGAACGATATTCGGAGAGAGTGACAGGCCCTTAGGTGTGCCTTTGGCTTGCTTTGTGAACACTTCCACTGGTTCCCCAAAGAGTTGGATTTCGTTGATCATGTTTTCTTCGACAGCCATTGAGACTTCAAAGCCATCCGGAACCACCCACTCATGTTCGGTAGCCCAAGATTGCCACAGACCCTTGAGTGCAAGGTTCAATGACCATGCACCCGGGATCTCAGTCTCCATGATATAGTAGAAGAGCTTCAAAGCATCTGATCCTTCACCGAACAGCTGCCGCGGCATAGCCACAGAACCGTATAATGAAGTCATAATGGCTTGTTTGAGATCTGGCCGGCCGGCAGAGAGATTGAAGTCTGCCTGGTTTTGCATATCCCCAAAGAGGGACGTATAAGCGTCTTCACGCTTACCTGTGTTGATCATTCCACAACGGCGGGCAGATTTTTCACAGTTTGCAAGTATTGCCAGTATCTGTAGGCCCGATGAGCAGGCGTCCAGTGCAATCGCATAACCCGTAGGGTTCCCATCAAGAGTATCTCGGTATGCCTGAAGTCCCCCAAAATAAAGGGCTGGTTCATCTGCTGAATTAATGAGTTCAACAAGTCTGCCTTCAGATTCTCGGGCATTAAACCACGCAATGCGGTCATCGAAGTTGAGTTTTTCAAGATCCTGACCATTATGGTCTCCATAGTTAGAAGCGATATCGATTTTGAGATAATCAAGAGCGGAGTATTCTGTGAATGTGAATGTCATGTACGGCGTGCCTTTCCGTTGAACTGCTCTTTCGGCAGATAATAAGTGTGAAGAGTTTGAATCCAGAGATCAAAATACCGGATAAGCATGTCAGCCCGAGCATGGGTGAATGCATGATATTTCATGAAATCTGATCGATTTTGGACTTTGTCTGCAAGCAGCAACCAAGCGCAAGCTTCAGACATTGGTCCAAGATGTTTAAAGAGATATGTCCTGGATCCCCGATAGGTAATATCATCGGTTTCAGGACGGCATAGGTATGCCGTAGCAAATTTCATCATCTCAGCTGCCAAGATATACGAATGCTTTCTTTCATAGGTGAACCCTTTGGTCTCTACTAAAGGATGAAGGCAGAAAGCTTGATGCTCTATGTCAGGACGTTGCCATCCGACAAGAAGACGACAGCCTTCCCTAATATGCTCCATTTTGTGTCGGCCGGAGCGGTCAGCATACTCACCACGATAATGATCAGTGATGAGTTTATACTCAGCCGTTTTGTGCCATAATGTCATATGTGTACCTTAAAACGTTGGATGTTTGACTTGAGAAGAAGAGGAATACGCTCAATAGCGTTTTCCAAGTTTACCCGTTCACAGGGTATGAAGTCACGATACATCAGATCTCTATAGTAGAGGGCGAACTGGGCTTCTTCGAAGATTTCTTCGAGTTTATCTCGTTTGAGAATTGGGTATTTACGTCTGTTATGCGGTCGAATAGTGAAAGCTTCGACAGCAAAATACAGGCCATCTTTGGCCGGTTTCCCACATACAGACACTTGCCAGACATTGGAGTGCTTATCCTTGTCTTGCAGGAAGCTGAACATATTGGGCATGGATCCATGGTAGATCTTCATGTCTTATAGCTGGCGATCTCATAGAGCTGCTGCGCCAGGCGCTCAGTCTCTGCAGTCACGTAATCCCAGTCTCGATAGACGTAACCATGGACAGCGAATTGAAGACTAACCGGTGAAAGATCCCCGGAGTGTCCGCAGTCAAATCCATAGACATGTTGTCCTTTGACCTCTTGGCTAAAGGTTATGCCGCCATGGGCATTCAACAGTCTTTCCGGCGATACCGTCACCAATGGTGTAGGCGTTTTGTGCCAGATGAATTTAGGTTTTGTGGGTGGCCAATCATCTTCGAGAGCAATTTCTTTATAAATTGCCTCTGGGATTATAATGTCATCACTATAATCGATACCGTGAAACGGGTGATCTTCGGGCAGAGTGACATAGCCGCAAAGATACTTTTGGGTTGGGTGTCGAAGGATCTGACACGCATACCCGGAAGCGTCATGAAGCCAGATTACGTCATCTGGTTCATTCTCCCATGGCTTTGAAATCATTGAATTTCTCCTAATTTTCCAAATTCAGTTAATAGATCGAGCTCAATCTCGAGCTGTTTGCCGAGAGCTTCCTGAGTTACATCCACAGATGTCCGTTGACGAGCAGTCAGAGTATGGCCGATCTGCGTCATAAGGGCATAGTAGATGACTTTGATTTCTTCAGGGGAGAGCTGGATCCGCGAATAGGCTTTACCTTTCTGAATAGTTCTCATCACTCACCTCGCTGTTTTGGCGGATAGGGCGGTGAGTATCTCATCCGCCATAAACTCCGCCTTCGACATGGTGTCAGGCGGATAGGACAGGATTGCAGAAACGATCTTGTTCTTCAGTTCCACACGTTCCCGCACGTCCCCACCCACTGGCGCAGGCTCTAGGGCGGCGAGGATAGCGTCTGCGGCGTCCATGTAGTGATCCTGAAAAGGGCCGTTCACATCCCGATGTTCACCATCGAACATCCCGCGCTCTTTAAGCCAATGTTGCTTATCCCGGTGCACTTTGTCGAAAGGTGGACCAATACTTTCCGCTATTACCCGCGCAATGGTTTCTCTGGTGTTATTGGCCATTAGTGTTTTCCTTCATTTGTTCGGCCATACCAAGAATAGCATTACCAACTTTGGTCGCTTCATCTTTGGTTAGGTAGATAATTTGATTACCAGACTGTTGATTTTCAGCTCCAGGGCGAAGGTCTCGAACCTTGACTAGGAGCTCCGGAAAAGCTTTTTCTGCTGATACGCAGATTCGGCTTTTATTATTCTCATAGACGTATCTCATGAGTTAATTGTCCCTTTGTGAGTGAACCGGATACAGAAGCGTAGAGCCTCAGCCATGGAGGTGTTCATCTCCAAGGCTAAGTCATGAAGCTTACGTCTGTCTTCTGCTTCGAACATCGCCCCGAACGGGCGATATCCTTTGTAATCGAATCCTTCCTTGGCTCGAATGACCTTACGGCCATCACTCGCCACGGGCTTGCTTCCTACGGAGTGCCTTGATGTGGGATGAATCCTGATCAGTGATCATCAGGTTATATATATCCATCTGGTGAGAGTCGCTTAGATCGAATTTCCATCCAAGGCGGCCGCCTCCCCAGTATAGACAAGCTTCCTGGTTCTTATGGCAGCGGACTGCAACGGTGTATGCCGGCGTCATTGCGGCGCCGCCCATTCCACCATATCCGAGAGCTGTGCTACTCCAGAGTTCTGGGAACATACGAACTTCAATATCATCGTATCGAGGTCGACGCTCTGCCATTTCAACGGCTTCTGGATCATCAAGAGGAATGCCTGCTTTCTTCATGTCGGGCGTCCAGCGTTGATAGCGGATCGGTGAAAGATCCTGGTACAGAGCTGCACCGAGAGCTTCGGTGAGAGTTTTCGATGGATGTTCAATTTGCATGATTAGTCCTCCATTGGGTCAAGGTATTCAAGGATTTGATTACGGAGCTCTTCCGAGGTTCCATAATCCCTTTCGACCAATTGCTTGGCGAATGCTTTAATGAAATCTCGAGCACCATAAGGGTGCTCCTCTGTCCATTCTATAAAACGATTAACTACGCTTTCAGGGTTCGTTCTATTCATGGATTAACTCCTTATTAGCGAATTACCGGTGTGGTAATTTATGTTGTTTGATGTAAGCAGCACGAGCATCTCGAGCCTCCTCAGGTGTGTCGAAGACCCCTAAGTGTGTTCTGACGCCTTTGACGCAGATGTTCGCTTGCCATTTTTTATTTGCTCGACTGACTCCAATATATTTATTGGCGCCAGTCCGACGTTTGCGGCGATTAGCTGCTTGATGGCATCGATCAACCCAAATGCAATTTTTGGGTTCATAATTACTATCTGTGCCCTTCCGCTCTAAAGTGAGCTGGTCAGAATATCCGTTGGCATCAGCCCATGTTTTGAATTTGAGTGGATCTTTCCAATCCTCGCAGACTTTAATGCCACGGCCCCCGTAATAGGAATAATCTGGTCTATTGGACCGATAACAGCGACCCATCATATTCTGCCAGACATTGAATATGTGTGTTCTGGACAAGCCGTGGGTCACATCTTTTGATTTGTTGTAGCACCCGCAAGACGTGGTCTTATTGTGCTTCAGCGCGTTGTATTGGATGTCTTTGATAGTTCCACAATCACACCGACATCTAAACGTGCGTTTAGAGCCGATGCGATCTGTTTCCGCAATTACGGTGAGCATATTGAACTTGGTCCCAACAGGCACATTATCGGGTTTTGGCATCGTAGCCTCCTTGATTTAAGTGCCCCTTATATGCTCTTTTTGGTAAAACTCAATACACGCCTTGTTCCAAGACGTGCCTTGATAATTGACGTGGTATCCTTGGCAGTAGGTTCTGCCGCGGCGATCATATTTGTGGGTAAGCCAGAATCTGTCCCGGATCCCCATTAGAGCGTGCATGACATCCTTGGAGGACTGATCATACTTTTCAAAGGCTTTCCGGCGCAGCTCAAATTGGGCTGGTGTTTCACCTGGCTTGCGTCGATCGATATGCTTCCACTCGTTGTCGATGAGCTCTGCCGTCTGCGTGTTGAGTGTCAGAGGGATGGAGTTCATACGGTTCAAGTGGTCAAGACAGACGTCAGCCTGCTCGTAGAGCGGAGCCTGCCGGCCAGCTTTCAAGACAACGAGACCTCGGCCTGTTTCACGTGAAACATATCCATTTTGAGTGTTGGATCTCAGCACTTTGGGCTGAACCACCATTGGTAGAGGATATTGATATCGATCGAGCTCCTGGCGAGTGATGTGATCAATGTCCAATCTGATAATGAACATCTGCTGGTTCATGGAATAATCGACCAGATCAGCATCGACACACTCTTCCAGAGCGTGGGCACATTCTTGCATGGCAACGTGCTTGCCAGCGTCAGTGAGGAACTCTTTATAGAGGATCCCAATGAGCGCATCTGGTGTAGCACGTTTCATCATAGCCATGGTGGCACAAAGCTCGATGCAGAACTTGGGGGTGACAGATTCTGACATCCCTTTGCTCTTTACGAAGTCGATGAATTCGGGAGATCCGAACCAATCTCTGAGCCGTGGCTTGAGTTGATTTTTGTCGAAGAGTTTCTCGAGTTCTGTCTCTGCTTCATGGAATGGAGCGTCGTCGAGACGAGACTGATCGAGGGCTTGGTAAGCTACATTTTGTCTGGTCACGAACTCAGGTTTTGTACCCTGGGTAGGTGAAGAGAATAGTCCTTGCGACATGGTATTATCCTCTTACTGGATCTTTATAGGATAAAGACCAGCATTTTTAGGTTTTAGGGGTGATTTGCGAAAAAGGGCTCTTTTGGCCCTTTTTAGGTTTTAGATGAGTTAAATCTAAGTCAAATCGGAAAGACGTCCGACTATAATCTTAGCGAGAGCTAACAAATTATCTTCGTTTCCCTCGTTGAATGTCTCATCCATGAGTTCGGTTGCGAGGTTTTCAATATGATCCTCAGTCCAAAGTTTGTCTGCAATGATGCAGGCAACTTCATTATCGCTAAAAGCAGTGACTGGTACACTGATTGTTACTTCTGACATGGTTCATTCCTTAAACTATCTTCAGTCGGCAATCCGCCGCCCCACCCAAAGGGTGGGAGCGGCGGTTGCCTCGGGGCTTAGAGTTCAGCTTAGTTGCCGAACAGTTTCCGCAAGCGATCGCTCTCGGACGCGACAATGTCCTGGGCTTCCGCAGCTGCGGCGGCGTGATCGGTTTCCTCACGGTGGAGTTGAAGGTAAATGCCCTTCTTGAGCTTGAGCTCGCCCGACTCTTTGTCGACAGGAGTTCCCTGCGGTGAGTAGAACTTGCTTTCGCCAAGCTCGAGGGTATTGGCATCAGCATTCAACATTTCAACGAACGCATTGTTGATTGCGTTGACGCGGTTGAAATCCTCATTGGAGGTTGTCACATCGCGATTAGCGTTGAATGCTTTCAGCGGCCGTCCGGTCAGGATCCGGATTGGCTCAGCACCGTCGGAGTCGACGAGCATGGTGTTTACCCAAAAGTCGATTGGCTCTTTGGGCTTCTTGTCATTCCCTGAACTTGCGGCCTGAGCTCGCGTTGTTGGTTCAGAGAAGCGTGTTGTTTCAGTACGTGCCATTGTCTCAATTTCCTTATTCTGAGATTTAGTGGTGGATTTAACGATTTTACGGAGTTTGCCATCACGGACTTTGTTCTTGGCTGTAGTCTCGACATTTCGAGCAGCAATTCGAACGGCTTCCGAAAGAACTCGCTGTGCAGCGAATTTCATCATCTGCGTTTTAAAGTCTGCCATGAGCTACTCCGTGCTATCAGCAAGCCGGCAGTGCCGGCTCACCAAAAAACTCAAATGACATCAGGGAGCTTCTGCTCCCATGCATTCAAGGTGGCTTGGGTATCATTGTCGAAATCGTTGAACTTGGAGTTCAACTCAATCGAGTTGTTACCAAAGTCGATCAGCGCTTGGCGCTGCTCTGTCTGGAGGTTCATTCGACGGACTACGTCTTTGGTTTCAGAGACCAGCTCTTGGGTCTCGGCGCTGCGAACAATCGACTTGTTGGCATTGGTGATCATGGTTCCAGCTGTCTTCACAGTGGTTGTGACAGGACGGAAGACCCGACCGATAGCTGAACCGACGACAAAGCCCACACCTGAACGGATAGCGACATTTGCAAGGGTCATATTCAATCTCCTGGATTGTTGGTTAAGACGCTTCCACTATGGAAACGCCGGGAAGCGGGCTTTGCCCGCGAGTGTATCCCTAAAAAGAAACCCCCGAGCACAGGGCTCGAGGGTCAAGGTAAGGGAGGATGCCCAGTCAAAGGGGATGACTGGACTAATGCCGAGTTGAGGGATTCGCCTCGGCTTTCCATCCTTGAGGCGCAGTGCGTATGCGGTCAAGGTTGGAACGGAGTTGAGCAGCTCTCTCTTGAGGAGTGAGCGGCTTGGATTCGGGATTAACGACTTTGCCGATGATCGACGTAGCCACTGAGGCGATGAAGCCTGACATGACGGCAACGAAGATCCCCAGAGTAGAGGTACCTGCGAATAGGAAGAACGCTGCGAATGAGCAGCCAATGTCGACTTTGGCTTTGTGCTTAGCAACACCTTTCCAGCCGATGAGCTTGGTAAGCAGGAACATGAAGCCTGCTACGGTGAATGCTGCCAGACCAGCAGCTGTGATGATGGTATCCATAATAATGGTCCTTTAATTGAGATTAGTTGATAATGGGCATAAAGAGGCCAGAGCCTTAATGATGGGTAACCACTCCCATCAGCTCTGACCTCCCCCATGATGCGCTACTCGAGTGAGCGCGCAGTTGACTTATTAGGTAGTTTATTCTCATACCTAGGAGTGCTGAATCCCTGTGCGGCGCATGGCTTAAAGCTGACTTACCGAGGGACTTGTATTTAGATCATCACTTTACACTCAAAGGCATAACCTTTGTTGGTTCCGATAAAGCGATTGTTGAACTCAATGACTTGAGCTCGAACGAGATGATCGAGTAAGCCTTCGTTCTTACCTTCATTGTCGATCCAGACGCATCCATCACTTGGAGGGAAGTCTATGAAGTTGGCAGTAGCGATCCAGAGTTGGATGTCTTTAGCCAGGTCCATGCCGACAAGAGCATCAGCACCATTACAGGAGTAAGTGGTTTTGATGAGCCTTGCAGGGCGTGCATGGAATTGAGTTGGAGGAATAATGATCGGGTTACACAGATCATAGTCGCGACGAGAATGTTGAGACATGGGTTTAAACTTTCATAACTGAGGTTTGAGGAATCAGATCATAAGTGAGACAGATACGGTCGAAGCGGGCTTCTTCCATGTCTGCTCCGCGAATGACTTGGCGACCCGTATCTGGGTCAATGTAGTAGGTTAGAGTTGGATAAGGGATGAACTCACAATCGTGGCCATCAGTAACGTAGTAGCCTTCAAGGCCAGTGTTTGGGTCAATCATGGGATTGGTCTTTCGTGGTTGAATAGAGCACAAGCGCTCAACAAGGCCGCTTTGCGGCCGCATAGTGTACATCTGTAGGAATTTACTCGGAATAAGTTCAAAGCCTCTCAGAGGGCTTTAAAATCAATCCTAAGGGTATATGCACAAATGTATGAGATGAATGGGTGGAATGATAAGAACTATACGTTTTAGGTATATGTTCGATTATCGTATGGATAGTGGTTAGGGTATGGTTGATGGATGTATGGGAGGAGAGTGTAGAGGTAGGTAGTACCCCTTAACCAGACCATCTCCGTGTACGCATGAACCCAACCATACTATCTTGGTTTCCCATAAAGATAAGCAAACAATCTTCGAGAGTGGGAATCCCTCTCCCCGAAGGGAGAGGGTCCACGAGCGGCCTAGCTTGACGCTTGGCGAGGGAGCGTTGTCACGGTCTCAGTTTCGACGAGAGAAGCCTCGGTCTGGGTGAAGCGCTGCTTGCCTGCCTTGACTGCATCGGATGTTACTCCGGCTGCTTTCTTGACTGACTTGCGAACGTCCTCACGCATTCCAAGTGCGATTCCGCCTGCGGTGAGACCGGCTGCGATGATGATGTTGCTCATGGTATTAGGGTCCTTGGCCCTGCGGGCGCCGATGGTTGGTTGGGTAGTGGTCGGCACCTCATCAAGGGGGCTTTGCCCCCTAAGTGTATATACGTGTACCGGGGGGGTGCTTCGAAGAAGTACCTCCTCGATGTGTAAGGTACTGCCACGGCACTTCACTATGCCTATTTGCTTTTGAAAAAATATCGTGATTATCGCCCTAATGGGTCGTAATAATCATTTATGAAGGGTCAAACTCATGGACCTGTCCACATCGCTTACAGTCGACTTTATGGCAGCCCATACGCAGGACAGAGTGGATGCCTGTATAGTGTGGCTGGTTCCGGACGTTGCAGCCTTTCAGGCGGCATTCCCAGTTATCGCCGAAGTGCTTGATTAAGAGCTTATCAATCGCTTTCCGGAAGGACATGATCTTTCTCCATATATGCTACATGCGCGCGGGCGAGGTCGATGACACACCGTAGGCACTCGCATTTGTCTGGATGGACATCTGCAGTGCGTACTGGATTCTGTTTCTCGTAATCGTCGAAAATACGCTCTGGTGCGCCACCATTTCTGAAATAGTCAGCTAATGACCCACTATTAACGGAAATCATTTCGCCGCGGGCGTACGGGTTTCTCATCAGATAAACCCTTTCTCTAAGGCGAGCCACTCGGGCATAGAGAGCTCGATCTTCGATCCGCTTTTGTATTCGTAGCCTTCCAGCTGGGACGTAGGTACCCATACTGCTTGTTGGCGCTCTCCAGTGTCCGAGACATAGAAAGCCTTGTCGGTTTCGCCGTGTAGAAAACATAGTACCTCAACGATATCGGGTCCCATTGGATTATCCTTTCAAGAGTGAGTTGGTAGCCAGGTGTGGGCTTGCTGAAGTTCGGAAATCAGCCAGGTTGAGCTTCATCACATATGTGAAAGGCTCTTTTGGCTGAATGTCCCGGAGAATTCGCTGAGCAACCGCCTCTTCTTTGGTGTTGTAGAAGCGCATGATCCAAGTGGTGGGTTTTAGCTTATCGGCTACTACAGTTATGATGCCATAAAACTTTACATCCATAGACCGGGTGATTCGGCAATTGATTTTGATGAGATCGCCCTCTTCAAGCATCCATCTGGATTTGTGGCCTTTGATTCGGCCGCGAGCATATTTGAGGATCCAGTCTTCGTTGAATCCTGGTTCCGCCAGAAAACGGGTGAAACCGTTCTTTGGGACGTGAGATCTGAAATTGGTGTTGGCGGTATATCTTGGGGTCATCGCCTTACTCCTCTCTTAGAGTGCTTTGTGTTTTAAATGTCCCAGGTCTTTGGGTTCATGTTGGGGAAGATCCCTCATGGCTCGTGCATGAAG
This sequence comes from uncultured Kiloniella sp., assembly GCF_937128705.1. Taxonomy (GTDB): domain Bacteria; phylum Pseudomonadota; class Alphaproteobacteria; order Kiloniellales; family Kiloniellaceae; genus Kiloniella. The sequence goes on from NZ_CAKZMP010000328.1 coordinate 17,245, forward strand.
GGCTTCATCGAGATTATCGAAAAATCTGAATTGTCGATGCTTCGCGTCTCGAGAGATCTCTATAAATGCTGGCATCTTGTTATCGTCGTATGGAAGAACCAGACAAAAGATTCGGTATCGCCGAGCCTTCACTGTAAACTGGTGAATGTCCCCGGGGCGATATGCGAGGTTCTGGTCGAATCTCTTATTGAGCCTTTTGCGGAGAAACTTCTCTATTCGACCGGGCCGGCTGTATTGGAATTTAAGAGTTGAGTATCCTCGTTCCGCGGCGTCCGATGCTTTAACAGCCTCGTCATAGGTAAATGTACTTACTTGGGTCATCATACTTGAAATCCTCCGAACCCTCTGGCCAATTGTGAGTCTTGGCTCCTGGGCTTTTTCTTTGGTGGTTCTTCCAGCCCGCGCAAAACTCGTTGAGCTATGAGAGGTCCCGGATAGAGACACATACGATATCGATCAGCCACCTCACCTCCCTCGCATAGCTTGAGAGCGAAGAATTGATGAGGCGACTCCTCGACGTTTGGTGAATTGATGAAAACCGAGAAGATGGTGCCGGCAAGAAACTTCCACGAGTTGTCTACGCGCTGAACAGCGCGCATACACTCATCGTAGTCATACCATGGCTGCTCGTGCAGGTTTTCTACTTTATGCTGCTTGCTCGACATGATTACGGATTTCCCATTCTTTCATCACCCGACGGGCCTCAGCCTCGTTCTTGGGTGGCGATGTGAACAGCGCCCGTGAACCATCTTCAAAAGTCAGCCGTATCCAGCCTCGATCGCCTTTGCGATAAAGCAACACCTCGTAAGATGTTGGGTGAGCTGAATACTCATGAACCGTACGAACTCTAAATTCGCAGGCGATTTCTGGTTTAGTATGCATAGCCGCCTCCTTTGGTTACTAGAGACTATGAAGCGATAGGACGCCTTTAGCTGAATCTTCCGAATCTGTAAAACGATAGTTATCTTCTGGATTAGCGGAATTAACCCGGACCCGAACAGCCCAGATAGGATCCACTTGAATAAATCGATCGATTCGGCGGATGCTCCCCGTCCTCATTTGCTTGCAGTGATCGAGAAGTCTCTCGCTCGTTCTGCGGCCTTGATATGAGAAAAATACTTTTGGCTCTTCACGCTCAACAGCTTCTTTCGAAGCTTCGGCTTTGATCTCTTCGAGATGTGTTCTTTTCTGAATCAGGGATTGAATCAACAGATCGAGATGATCGATCGCGACCTGAGCCTCTGACGCAGTAAGGGCGTGAATATGTTGTGCCATGGTGGGAGATCCATGTAGTTTTGGGTTGTGGCAGCAGATCCCCGGGAGTCCCGGTTTTGTGAGGGCCGATCCCCCGGTTCACTGCTTGAAGCCACAGATTGTGACACGTTCCGGTATTAGAACGCTCGGAGTTTGTATCCGAGAACTGTCGCGTCGTCAAAGAAATCATGTTCGGTATGTTTGACGAAGACGCTCGCATTTGGGTTGAGCTTGTAGTTCACTTGGAGATCTAACTGAGGCTCCCAATTGTCTTTTTTCGCCTGGTAGCGATATTTGACATGCGAACTCACAGAAACCCGCGGCGTAAATTGGTAATCATTTTTGAGCCCGAACCGGACGCGCTTGCCGGCGCCGAAGGCGTCAGGCGACGCGTCAGCGGTGAGGGTTACAACTTTCATATCGAGCTCAACGCCTGCTTGGAAAGTAATCGACTCGTCATAAGATGGTTGTTCGCCTGGGCTGTCTTGGACATTCACAAAGAACCGAACTTGTTCGTGCCACTGGTAGCCGCCTTCAACAAAGAGAGAGTTCTCTCCATCTTCGCGGGCAACAGCCTGGACAAAGATATCTGTCTTTTGGGGCGCCCATTCGTGAGCCATTTCAATGATCGCAGCTGGTTCAGCCAGGACACCATCGCCAAACCCATCTTGCAGGGTAATGAAAAATTCCATCGTTCTCTCCTTAGAAACGCGGGCTATATAACATGGAGCCGGCAAGAAAGGAAATTACACCAGCTAACCAAATAGAGCCTGCAATGATTGTTCCTTTTGGGAACAAATTTTGTCTTTTTCCGACAGGCAAATCGTTTTCAATAGATCCCTCTACTTCTGGATCCGCGTGCAAGGCGTAGACCACTATACACATTAAGATAGACACGATTACGGAATTAGCAGCGCCGGAGTATTCGCTATAATTATAAGCTTGAGATGTGAACATGTGCTTTGTCCACCAGAAAAAACGATTCACACATACCATACCTACTAGGCCAGAGATGCCCATTGAAAGAATAGCAGTTCTGGTTCGTAATAGTTTAGCTGCAGACGATAAACTGTGAGTAACCTCTACGGCCCAAATTACCCGCCAAAGCACCATTATAAATGTGATGAATGAAACGAGCACTTCCATGCTGTATCCGCCGGCAGTTGCCCTGTTCCCTGAAATGTTAAAAGCAGGGGCGATGTTATCAAACAAGGCATGAATACTCCCGCCGGTAATAACTAAAACAGTCACTACGAAGAGGAACCAAACTCCAAAATTTAGGTACTTCATAATTAGGTATCTCCAAGAAGATCAGAAGCCCCTTTCAAAGGGCCAAATTTTTCCAGTGCTCGTTTCAGACGATCGGCTGCTTCTTGATTATCCTCAAGCGCCTTGTCTTTACGATCCTGCTCTTCTTGGGGCAACAGGGTTTTTTTGGTTCGTTTTTGTGCGAGCTTTTTCCAGAACATTAGGGCCCCCCATTAGTGAGGGCACCCGTAAGGTCATTTAGTGCAGATGTATTGTCGTTTAAAGCAGTTACGACTTTCTCAGTATCACCACGAGCTTCTTCGACACGTGTGTTCTGAACCTTAAAGAATTCTCTGGCCATAACACCAATGGTTCCTCCAAGGGTGGCGATAACGCCCAAAAACCAACTCAGTGGAATTGCTACATCACCGTCGCCCATGGTCGAACCTCTTAGCATCTGCCCGTGGCATTGTCACTTACATCAATTATGTAATACAAGATAGAGTAGTGTTACAAAAAAGGACCAAGACAAACGCCCTGGTCCTCTGATATGTTGAAGTCAAAGGGGATCCAGTATGAGAACTAAATCCGACACTCCGAGTCCAGATTCACTTCGCCTTCGCCGTCTTCCGCTTGCTAGCCGTGGCACGACGCGTAGTGCGGTTGCCCCCAGCTTCGCTAGTTTTCACCCGGGGCGTTGGGATCGGCTTAACCGACTTGATCGCAAGCTTTAGTTTGGCGCTTAATGTTTCTTGGGCGGCCTGAGCCAAACCAAGAGCAACCTGAGCTTCGTTCTGCTTCTGCGCGTTTGCCTGCATAAGGCCGAGAATGCCTTTCGCTTCATCAGGAAGCGATTCGATGGCATAGTCCTTGTCATCAATATTAATAGTCGACATTGGGAGTTCCTTCTTAGGTTAAAAGTATTATCGCAGCACCGGTAGCGCCAAATGTCAAACCTGCCAAGAGCTCAGCCACTGTAATGTGTCTGTATTGAGGTTTCCAGGGAAGAGCCCACATCGCGATTGTATAGCAGATCGGCATGGTCAGCATTAGAGACGCCGCCAACCAGGACTGGGTTGCAAGACCAATAATAATTGCCGGTACAGCTGAGATCATACCCATTACGACAAAGTCCCTTATGAACGAGTTTTCGTTCCGACCCATGTCGAGTGATTTTTGCCAACCGACGAGACGCCAGCCAAGCATTGCAACACCAAGCGATATTCCGGGGAGACCAAGGAAACACCAACTGAAAAATCCAATGAGAAAAGAGCCGCTATACCGATCGCCATCCTCCCAACCACTCCATTTGTTTCCGAGTGCGGTTATGACCGCTACGACAAGGATTGCCCACACGGGGTCCAGTTCAATGGGGATATTCATAATAATTCCTTTCTAAAGGCCGCCGCTCGAGCCGGTCACGTTGAATGAATCAATAAAGATACCATTGGAAAACACAGATACATCAGCATTGTAAGATCCGGCGAACCCATTTCCGCTAAACCTAATTACATCTCCAGCGGATACTGCAGTGCCTGAAGAAATATTGCTTCCGTTGCGGCTTGGGAAAACAACTGGCGACCCAGAATTTGTAAACACCGTCCAGCTAAGTGTACAGGATCCAATGATGGTCTCTTCGTCAAAATCACCATTATAAGTTAGATCTGCCCAGTTAAGGAGTAAATTTGGATCTTGATCTTGGGTATTAGGAAATTGGCTGAGATATGTCGTAGCGGGCGTTGTACCGACTGCAGCATTTGCAGTAATATCCGGCACATAAGGTCCACCACGGTACAGCTGGAAAAACGAATTACCAGCTGACATTCCAAATTCAGTCTGGATCTCTGATAAATAAGGTAATGCACCGACAGCCATTATGCAGCTTCCAGTTCACGAACACGAGCTTCTAGTTCTTGGATAGCCTTGGTCATAACAGCAACCATTTTGGCATATTTTAAGGACTTCATCCCTTTTGATGATTTGCTGCCTTTTCCATCATCTACAAATTCGGGCATGATTTCCTCAACCTCTTGGGCGATGAAACCAATCTCAATCGTGCCGTTAGCCTTCACAATATATTTCCGAGGACGAAGCTGAAGAAGCTCTTTTAAACCGTACGGGCTATCTTTGATTTTCTTCTTCGCCCTTCGGTCAGACATTTGACGAAGATCATTTACATACAAGGATGTACTATTCCAGTAACCACGTTGGGTACCACCCGTTGCAAAGTTCAGGTGGTCAGCTCCGTTTTGGTAAACGCCTGTATTAGTGTCATCTAAGAATGAGAACGCAGGAGCTGTCGCGGTGCCAGTACCCCCGTAATACTGACCAACAGTATAAATATTCCCAGCAAAAGATGCATATGGGTTTGTGGCACTAAGCCCAAGTTGCATAGGCCAACGACCATTTGAGTGAGATGTCCAGCCAGTTGTGCTTCCAGTTCCCCGTAAAACATAGAAAACACTGGAGTTGACGTGGATCATCGCACTGTCATGATCAATGTCTTGGAAGAACAGTGTTGGTGATGTGTTCTTTATGACCTGATTGCCCGTAAAGGTATTGTCACCAGCCAAACCAGGTACTGCTAAAGAAGACCGCATACCCGCTGCATCGTTCTTACGAACGAAATTATCATACGACGAGTAAAAGACTGTGTCACTGTACCGGCCGGCCTCGGAGTGGGTCATGTTGAAATACGTTGCAAAACCATACCGAGCAGTTGTGTCTCCGTTGCCATCTCGAAGCATAACTGTATTAGCCGTGGCAGCAGTATCTGTCGGAAGATTACCCTCGTGCCAAATACGATACCTATTAGCACCCATAGACCACCCTCCGACAGCAAAGTCGTTGATGTCTCCACATAATCCAAATTGAGCAGCATAATCTCCAGATACATGGAACGTTATTGCTGCGTCTGTACCAGCAGTATTCTGCATAACTTGCAAAGAACTGATAGCGGAGCCACCACCAATGATTGTTTCCCCATCAGTGGTATGGAATGTTTTTACGCCACCGCCGGCGGGGCCAAAAGTTTGTGTCCCATTTTGCAGAAGAGCATATGTTCCATTTACTGAAAGATTTGCGCCATTCAGCATATAATCAGTTCCGCTGTAATAAAGGTACTTACTTGCATCAGATCCAAAATATATAACACCGGTATTGTCGCCTCGATCTGCATAGACATCTTGAGCTACGATGGTACCATTTGTATCCATTCGACCAACACCAGTTCCCCAAAAAATCTGACCGACGCTGTTAATTGTCATAGCGGTCGAGAAGTTATTGGTCCCTGAAGCCTGTGGTAGGCCGATATTCAAAACAGTGCCTGACGCACTCATCCAAGTCATCCAAGACCCAGCACCATCGACCATTCGAATGCCGCCACCCCAGGAGCCAGATGTTTCAATTGCAGCAATACCGGCCCCTGGGTTATAACCAGAGGGAGTAAGTTTGATACGCTCAATATCTGTAGATTTATCAAACAAGCGAGCAACACCAAGGCCGTCGATATTGAACACTCTTGAGTATTGAGCAGCCCCGCCTGTCCATCCGGAAGCAGCCTCAAAAATGATGCTGTCTGAGCCACCCCATCGAGTCATGACAGACAGGCCGTGATTTCCTGCACTGTCTTGTTGTTGGCTGATAATTTGTTTCCAAGTACCCGAAGGATAATAAGCTGCGTTAGAATCAGCTACTTTTAGCGATGAGCTAAATACCCAATCACCTGTGATCGTCTCATCATCCGCAAGGACAGCATCGCCGGTTCCGCCACCAGTAGGTTTGTTAATCAGATTATTATAATCCAGGTAGTAGGATCCTTCATAGCCATCCAAAAGATCTGCATGAAGGCCCGTACCGGCGCCGTCGACGGTGAGCAGTTTAGTCAGAACGTCCGCGGCCGTATAAGACGATGCAGCCAGGTATCCACCTGAAGCATGGTCGCCCCATCCAAAGGCAGTGTCCCAGTTCGCTTTGTTGGCTAGCTCAGTATCAATGTTTTGGACGGTAGTAGGTATACTAGTAAGATCGCCCCAGGCGATTCCTGAAACCCGAGCCCACCCAGAACCGTTAGAGCGGATGTAACCACCAGCAGCACCAAAGCCCAAAACATCAGAAAGAGTATGGTTATGGCTAGCAGCAGCAAAATCCCCGGGATCGGACTGGGCAGCTGTTCCAAGATTGAGAGCGGATATGGCAGAGTTGATTTGGGTGTTTGTCTCTGTTTGGGTGTACGCATTGGTAATTCCATATCCGGCCAGGGTTGAGGCGATATCTGCTTTGCCGGCCAAAGCGTTCGTCA
>NZ_CAKZMP010000329.1 GCF_937128705.1 uncultured Kiloniella sp.
CTGGCGCCAACACGGTTTGCACCGCGCTCGTACTTCTGAACTTGCTGGAAAGTCAGACCAATAGCTTCGCCCAGCTTTTCTTGACTCATGCCCAGAAGGGTCCGACGCAATCGAACTCTACTACCTACATGAACATCAACTGGATTTGGCTTTCCTTTACCACGAACTGGTTCGTTTTCTTGTACTCGACCCATAATTCCACTCTTTCTAAACTACACACAAGCAACCATCTATACGAGTAAATTTATGCATACTATCGTATGTAGTCAACTTATTTCTTTCAAAAGAGTGTATTTTATTAGTCTTTCACTACTTTTTACGCCTGATTACCAGTGGTAGTAGAAGAAGGCTGATTAGTAGCAGTACAGAGAAATTGCCAATGATCGAAAACAAAGTTTTCCCAGAGATTTTTTTTGGCAGCCCTGTGTCGACAACACCCTTTTCTCCCAAACCAATACTCTTGACCACACGCCCATAAGCATCAATGGAAGCTGAGATACCCGTGTTCGCAACACGGATAATAGGAAGACCTTCTTCAACAGCCCTGAGTTGTGCCATCCCAAAATGCTGATAGGGACCACTGGTTATTCCGAACCAACCATCGTTGGTTGCATTGAGTATCCAGTCTGGTCTTTTGGAAGAATCGGCAACAGCACCGGGGAAAATAATCTCATAGCAAATCAACATGCTCATCCTAGGGAGCCCAGGAACATTCATCGTACGGAGCCCTTCGCCCGGTGTAAAATCAGAGCTTCCGGCCGTCATTTTTTTTAGGAACGGCACCCAGTCTTTCAAAGGCACGTACTCACCAAAGGGGACAAGATGGAACTTGTCATAAGTGTCGATAATTTCACCGCGGCGATCAAGGACATGCATGGAGTTCCGGAAGCTCCGCTCAATACCTCCACCAACAGACAGCTCTTCAACTCTTGGTGCACCCGTAATCAAATATCCAGATGGCGGAACGACTCTTGAAATAACGGAACGTAACTCCTTATCCCCAGACAATAAAAAAGGCACGGCTGTTTCTGCCCAGATTACATGGGTAATATCCTTGAATCCCTCACCTGCGCTTAGCCCCATTTGCGTTACAATGTGTTCCCCCCGCAGGTCCGGTTTCCATTTGTCAGCCTGATTTATGTTTGGCTGAACAAGACGCATTTTTATGTTGTCAACGAAGGCTTCACTACCCGTCGATGCTGCACTTAATCTAAAGGCACCGTAGCCCCAAACAAATAAGGGCATACTCAGAACAAGGAGCACGAAGGCAACACGGCGTTTCATTTCTGAAAATGGAACCTTGGAACTTTCAAACAACACTGCTGGTGCACTGGCAACAAGAAGGGAAAGGAGACTCAAGCCCCAGACGCCAGTTAAGCTTGCAAACTGAATCATTTGATCAGAGAAAGTCCAAACTGAACCGATAAGATTCCAAGGAAATCCTGTAAAAATCCAAGACCGAAGCCACTCGACAAATAACCAGATTGCAGAAAAGGCCAGAACCCGTTCTACCCCTTTAAACCTAAGCCGCCCCATTACGTAACCGATAAGGAGGTGAAAAAGCCCCATTCCTGCCGCCAAGGCAAGAATCGCAAAGGGCATTAACCAGGCGTGGCGAGCGCTATTAACCAGAAAAGCTGCACCAACCCAATAGAGGCCAACGGCGAAATATCCCGTCCCAAATGCCCACCCGATAAAGGCTGCTTTTTTGGGAGCTTCAGCACCTTTCCAGAGCCACAAAAGACCAACAAAGGCAGGAATCAAGAAAGGTATAAAAAACAAAGGTGCAAAAGCGGTTGCAGATAGCCCCCCCAGAACGGCGGCGATACCATAGCGTTTCCAACCTCTAATTTCTTGTAGATTTTGGCTCAGGCTATAAACACCTGCCAGTCCCCGCCCAATCACCATACTGGCTTAGCCTTCTTTTTGTTCTTCGCTATCTGTTGCCGTATTCTTCCATACTTTCAAGCGCTTAATTTTGCGTGGATCAGCATCGAGGACCTCAAACATAACGGCTGTTTCCTCATGTTCAATCAATTCACCTCTCGCAGGTACACGATCAGCAAGCCAGAAGACGACTCCCCCAAGAGTATCAATGTCTTCATCGCGTTCTTCGTCGGTCAGAATAGGACCTATCTTTTCTTCAAGTTCCTCAATCGGGCAGCGCGCATCAGCTACAAAAGAACCATCGGGACGCGGGTATAAACGCGGGCCTTCGTCGGTATCATGCTCATCCTCAATCTCGCCGACGATCTCCTCGACAAGGTCTTCAATCGTGACAAGCCCGTCAATTCCGCCGAATTCATCCACAATCAAAGCCATGTGGACGCGCGACATGCGCATTTCCAAAAGCAAGTCAATCGCCCGCATGGATGGGGCAATGATCAAAACACGACGAACAATACTGGCCAAGTTTGGATTGCGCGCGCCCTTTGAATATTCCAAAACGTCCTTGATATGGACCATACCAATGACATCATCCAGCGTTTCCCGAAAGACAGGTAGTCTTGAATGCCCTGCGCGGCTCATCATATCGATAAGATCCCCGATGGAAGTATCCAAATCCACGGCGATAATATCAGCACGGGGCACCATCACGTCAGAACAGGTCAGATGGCGAAGCTTTAGGATATTCCCGAGCATAACACGCTCGTCTTCCCCAATCGGAGTCAATGATGCAGCTTCATCTTCGCTGCCTTCGATTTCCTCAATGATTTCTTCCATCGTCTCACGAAGACTGGAATCGCCATTTTTGAAACCAAAGCTACGTGTCAACCAATTCCATAGTCCGCCGCGCGACGATGCCTCTGCATCCTGGTCGCGCAGCGACTTACTATTTCCTGATATTTCACTCATCTATCATGCCCTGTAAAAGCCGATCGCCATCAAGCTCGTAAGGGTTATTAACGCCAAGCCTATTCAAAATTTCTACCTCAAGCCCTTCCATCTCAAGTGCATCATCATCTTCAATATGATCATACCCCAACAGGTGCAAAACACCATGCACCAAAAGATGCGAAAAATGATCTTCCAGCCTTTTAGATTGCTCATTTGCTTCTAAAATCAAGGTTTCAATAGATAAAACAATATCGCCAAGCGGCAAAACACCACGTTGAGAGGCAAGGTCAGCCTCGTCCGGGTCATCAAGTGTCGAGAAAGAAAGAACGTTCGTTGGCTTGTCTTTACCTCGGTATTCCTTGTTCAAAGCCTGAACAGAAACATCATTTGCCAAGACAACAGATAGTTCCGCTTCCGAAATCAACGTTGTCTCAGATGAAGAAGGGTCTGCTGAAAAGCCAGCAAAGACATATGAGGCAATTACAGCCCGATGGATAAGCGCTTGATGGTGCGGAAGAAACTCAGACCACTGTGATTCCTTAAGCTCAACAGATACATCGAACCCCGAAGACATAAATGAAGCGCCTTCATTGCTCAAAGACCGTTCCAACGCTTCAGTCATAATCAGGTCAGACATCTACCTGCCTTCCTAATAAAGCCCCCTCTGACACCAGACAGGGTATCGACGGGTTAGCCATCAAAGAAATCTCTTTCTTTCGCTTCACCTTTATTTTCATGATTATCATAGGCACGAACAATTTTTGTAACCAGTTCATGACGAACAATATCTGCATGCGCAAACTGCACGAAACCGACTTCTTCCAATTTGGCAAGGGTTTGTGTTGCATCCCGTAGGCCAGACAGTTGCCCCTTTGGCAAGTCCACCTGTGACATATCACCCGTCACAACCATTCGCGACCGCTCTCCAAGCCGGGTCAAAAACATTTTCATCTGCACAGGGGTCGTATTCTGGGCTTCGTCCAGAATAACAAAGGCATTCGACAGAGTACGGCCACGCATAAAGGCAAGAGGCGCGATCTCAATTTCACCGTTTTCCAGCCGGCCCATAACTTGGTCCGAAGGAAGCATATCATGCAAAGCATCATAAAGCGGACGCAAATACGGATCGACCTTGTCTTTCATGTCTCCAGGAAGGAAACCAAGGCGTTCGCCCGCTTCGACAGCTGGGCGCGATAGAATAATGCGCTCAACATCACCGTTCAGTAACAAGGAAACCCCATAAGCAACAGCCATATAGGTCTTGCCGGTTCCCGCTGGGCCGACACCAAAGACCAACTCGTGACGTTGCATTGCCTTGATATACGCGGCTTGACCTGGCGAACGTGGATTAAGGCGCCTTTTGCGCGTTACAATCGCCAACTCATCGCCATGTGTTGATTCTACTGCTTTTTCTGTTTCATCAACATCCGGTGTTATTTGCGCCATACGAACAACCGCATCAACCTCGCCATCACCCACGTCCAAACCCTTTTGCAACCGTTCATATAGTGCCTTTAAAACAACCTTTGCTGTCGCTACAGAATCTTTATTACCGCTTATCGATACCTGATTACCGCGCGAAGCGAGATCCACACCGAGGTGCTGTTCCAATCGAACTAGATGTTGGTCATGTTCCCCATAAAGCATGGGAAGAAGACTGTTATCATCAAACTCAATTAATTTATTTTGCCGTGCACCACGGGCGGCTTGTCCGTTACGAGCTCTGGCTGTCAAATGCGTCCCTCCATTCCGGCTTTGGCATGCTCTATATTATGCGCGTCAAAACCGCCAAAGTCACCTGTTACTACTGAACCTGTTAAAGAATTTGGTTTTGCTGTCTCTATTTTGACATCAACAATTTGCCCCATCAAACGTTCAGGAGCCTGCACAAAGACAGATTGCATGTACGGACTGCGCCCGCCTAACTGCCCAGTTTCGCGACCTTTGCGTTCAATCAAAACCGAAAGTGTCTTCCCGATCATGCTCTGGTTAAACGACATTTGCTGTGCATTAAGCAATTCCTGTAACATTGCAAGACGTGTTGACTTAACATCCTCTGGGACCTGCGCATCAATACCTGCAGCTGGCGTCCCCGGACGTGGACTATATTTAAAGGAATAAGCTTGAGCATAATTAATATCAGTAACCAGACGTAGCGTGTCTGCGAAGTCCTGATCACTTTCGCCTGGAAATCCAATAATAAAGTCAGACGACAGAGCCAATTCAGGACAAGCATCGCGAAGCTTGTCAATTACCCGCCGATATTCATCGCCAGTGTGTTTACGATTCATCATTTCCAATATGCGGTCAGAACCACTTTGAATTGGTAAATGCAAATAGGGCATTAACTCTGAAAGGTCACGGTGAGTATCAATAAGCTCGTCATCCATATCATTTGGATGCGATGTCACATAGCGAAGGCGTTCAATACCATCAACTTCTGCAAGCTCTCTGAGTAATCGCCCCAAACGCCACGTTTTACCATCAGCACCCTCACCATGATAGCCGTTCACATTTTGACCAAGAAGAGTAACTTCACGCGTACCATTGGCAACCAGACGCTTGGCCTCGTCAACAATCGCCGTTACCGGACGAGAAAATTCAGCACCACGAGTATAGGGAACGACACAGAAGGTACAGAACTTGTCACAGCCTTCCTGAACAGAAAGAAAAGCCGACGGACCATGCGTTTGGCTTTCTTCCGGCAGAAAATCAAATTTGGATTCAACAGGGAAATCCGTGTCAGAAATACCCCGGCCAGTGGTATTACCAAGCGCCTTTGTGACCATTTCAGGTAAACGGTGATAGGTTTGCGGACCAAACACCATATCAACCTGTTTTGCACGGCGTAAAATCTCTTCGCCTTCAGCCTGTGCCACACAACCGGCAACACCAATCAGCATGCGCTCACCACCGGATTCGCGCTTCTCCTTGAGACGACGTAACTGCCCAAGCTCAGAGAAAACCTTCTCAGAAGCTTTTTCGCGTATATGACAGGTATTGAGAATCACCATATCAGCCACGTCAGGGCTATTCACGGTCTCGTATCCCAGAGGAGCCAGAACATCTGTCATACGAACCGTATCATAGACGTTCATTTGACAGCCATAGGTCTTAATATAGAGCTTTTTTGCCAACGTAATTACCAATTCAGCCTAGTGTTATTTGCGGTCATGTTTATGACAAACCGTTCAAACACCTTGTTAAATTACCATCTGTTGGGATTTGAAGCTATCGGTAATCGCTGCCCTCTCAGGGCATTGGAAACGCCGCCAGATACTGCTTTATGACAGTGACTGGCCATTGCTTTCCTATTCGCGAAGGAACTCGCTTCTACTGGCTCTAGGAACTCAACCTCTACAGTTAAAACCCCCATCGCCAGCGCATGCCATAAATGCCCGGGCAATTCCATATCACCATACCAAGCATAAAAGGGCCGCCATAAACGACCCATCGGCATACCATCCAACCGGGTGTATGTAATAGAGATTGGCTGAACCAGCAAGGGGCTATCGTTTTTCGAAGCCTGAGCAACAGAAAAGAGCGCCGATTTAAAAGGTAAAACCCGCGTACCATCGCTTGATGTTCCCTCGGGAAATAAAATCAGATCGCGCCCATTTCCAAGTCGCTTTGCCATGTTGTCACGACTTTCGCTGGACTTATGGCGACGACGTTGAATAAAAACCGTACCGGATAACTTCGCCAGCCATCCAAAAAATGGCCAGTTACCAACTTCGGACTTCGCCACAAAATGCCCGTCAATCAGGCTACCCAAAACAGAAATGTCCAGATAAGAAACATGATTGGATACATACAGTGTCGGTTGGCGCGTACTTTGTTGGCCCCGGGTGACGATCTTAATACCATTAAAAAAACACGTCGAATTATGATACCAGAGGGGTAGCTTATACCGTCCAGGCAAACGAAGGAGTAAAAGAAGAAGCTGTAACGGCATCAGAGCCAAGGTGAACAGGACATAGACAACCAAGCGGCATGAGGCTCTTAAATCAGAGCCCAAACCAGAAGCTACAGCAATGTCCGACATATCATGCTACCTGTTGAGCTGCATTGTCCGTTTCACGGCGATAATGTTTATAATATTTATCTGTTACCCGGCTTGTCTCGACAATCACACAAACATCCGTGGTACCGAATTGCTCATCAATCACAGCGCCATCGCCGATAACACCGCCAAGCCTGAGATACCCCTTAATTAAAGGCGGAAGCTCTTTGATTGCAGCCTTTGGATCAATCTGATCTGCGGGCATAAGATCCATAGAACTAAATCTTTCCGGCAGGGCTTTGGGTCGGATATCTGTATCCGCCAAATGATTGTGATATAGATAGGATAACGGCAGTTTCATCTGCTCTGGATCAACGCCGTGCAAACTTGCGCAGCCAAACATGTAACGAATGTCATAAGTGAAAACATACTGGGCGATACCGCGCCATAAAAGCTGCATCGTTGAACCGCGTCGATATTCCTGATCAATACAGGACCGCCCCAGCTCTAAAATTTCGCCATCAAAGTTCAGCAGCTTTTCCAGGTTGAATTCATCAACCGAGTAAAATTGCCCCCGTTTTTTCGCGCCTTCACGCCTCATCACACGATAAGTGCCAACAACAGCGTCTGGGCCAGTACCCCGGTCATTATCAAAAACAAGCAGATGATCGCAAAAAGGATCAAAGCTATCAAAGTCCCGATTCTCTGCTGCCATCTCAGGAGTAGGCTGTGCGGAGTTCTCACGATAAAAAATATCATATCGCAGATTTTGCGCAGCCAAAATCTCCCGTTCGCTCTCGGCCAAACGGATCGTAAGTTGTCCCGCAGTTACATCGACGGGTCGTGAAGTACCCTCATTCATGCTCAGCGTGTTCCCTGGATAAACATGGCGATTTTAAACATGGCGAGGACTGTGCCAGAAAATTGTGTCTATTTTATTGCACTACAGCCTTCACGCACAGCATAAAGTTCAAGACGATGATCGATCAAGCGATAACCAAGCTTTTGCGCCATCTTATTCAAAAGTTCGTGAATTTCGTCATCAGAAAATTCCAAAACTTCACCAGAATTTACATCGATAAGATGATCGTGAACCCGCTCTGTAACTTCTTCGTAACGGGCGCGGCCATCGCCAAAGTCATGACGCTCAAGAATATTGGCTTCTTCAAACAGCTTCACAGTCCGATAGACAGTCGCGATAGATATCTTCGAATCTAACTTGGAAGCACGGTGATAAACCTGCTCCACATCAGGATGGTCCGTAGAATCAGAAAGAACCCTTGCAATGACTCTTCGCTGCTCGGTCATCTTGAGACCTTTTTCAGCACAAAGAACTTCCAGTTTTGATGCCATAATTACCCTGAGCTCATCGTTAATGGATACAGTACTTTTTTGAATAATTCTAATGTACACAAAATGCGCTACCGAGAAAAGCCCGATAGCGCATTTTTCACGGCTAACCAGTTCAAAGAAAATTGATTACTTGGTCCTGTTTGCTTTTGTCCCCAAGCCAATCTGTTTTGCCAAGGAACTACGTTGTTTTGCATAGTTAGGCGCAACCATTGGATAATCTTGCGGCAAGCCCCAACGCTCGCGATATTCTTCCGGTGTCATGTTATAGGCTGTTTTCAAATGACGTTTAAGCATTTTAAGCTTCTTGCCGTCTTCAAGACATACAATAAATTCTGGCGTAATGGACTTTTTAATAGATACAGCTGGCGTAGGACGCTCTGGCTCTTTCTTTTCTTCCTGACCCAATGTGGATAAAGTGCCGTAGACCTCGCGGATTAATTGAGGCAAGTCTGCTACGGCAACAGAATTGTTGGAAACATGTGCGGAAACAAGACTAGTTGTAAGCTCGACTAATTCTAACGAGGAGTTATCTTCAGACATAGTATGACTGTTCTTTCCCAATATAAAGTTACTTGTAATGATCAAAATATTATTTAATTCATAACATACCAATAGGTGAATTAAAGTTATTTCTTAAAAATTTCAAGTTAGTTTTGATAAAATATTTATATTATTTTATTTATCAATAATAACGCCCGAAGTCATTTAAATATCCGCAGACATGATAACTGCATCAACAGTTGAACCATCTGGTTTGTGGTAGTATTTGGATCTTCGAGCGATTTCCACAAATCCCATCGCCTGATAGAGCGATAGCGCAATGATATTATCCTCAGAAACTTCTAAAAATACTTTATTAACAGATGCTTGATCAAGGTATTCAAATAATTTAGCGATCATCTTTTTTGAATAGCCCAACCTTCGGAAATCTGGATCAACGCAAAATGTCAATATTTCAGCTTCCCCAACGACTTCTTGCCAAATAATAAACCCTACTGGCTTCCTATCATTACAATAGATAAACCCTTTATTTGTTTTTTGAACAAGTAATCCCAAAAAATCTTTTGCATTCCATGCAGCTTCGGCAAATGACCTTGAATGCATTTCTGCCAACAATTCAGCATGCTCAATACCACACAGAATGATTTCCGCTGATTCGCTCATGCCATCATCTAGAACGTCGGCTTGTTTTTGGGTAAGGAAACATCCGGCGCTCGCAAATACAGTGGCTCAACCGACTTATTTTTCCCATCAAAAAGCTGGTGTTCAACGGCACATAACAACAAATTTTGAGCATCAGCATTCGCAGATGAGGTTGAAATTGCTATCTTTCGTCCTGCTTTTTTCAAGTCTTCATATGCCTGATCAATACCATCCCCAACCAAAAGTAAATTACCCCCGGGCAAAAGATCACTTAAATTTTCTGGAAGGGCAGCAAACGGTTCTGTCAACGGATTCAGTTTTGAATCAAAGCTTTGAACAAACAAATCTGCACGTTTCGCATCAATGATGACTACGATTTGAATATCTGATGTCTTTTCAATCGTCGGCACCCCACGGGCAAGAACTTCAAAATTATTAACCCCGACAAGTTGCTTATCGCAGGCAAGTGCAAAACCCTGGGCGGTGGCTAAACCAATACGCACACCAGTAAATCCGCCTGGACCTGTCGTAACAGCAAACCCTGCCATATCCAGCAATTCTTTCCCTGCTTCATCCAAAATCTCTTGCACGATTGGCAAAAGGCGCTCTGATTGTCCACGCCGCATTGTCTCTATACGTGAAGCCAATACTTGGCCTTTGTCCATAACAGCAACGGAACAAGAAGACCCCGCAGTATCCAAACCAAGCAACAATGAATTATCCGCCTGCATTATCGTGAAACCATCCCTTTGACACTCAGGTTAACATAGCTCATAGCTTAAAAGACAAAATAACATTATGGCTTATATCCTTGATGCTGCTTTGTTACAATTGAAGACCACCAATGATCGCCTCTTATTAGGGCTGGCATTAAAGTAACATTAGAGAGCAAAGAAGCTGAACTATCGAAAATGTTTAAAACACACCGTTTTCAATTACTTTCCTTTTTCCTCGCAATCACCCTTGGCCTAATTGGTTTTGAAAAGACCGCTTCAACACAAGAAACGAAAAAGTCTATTGAAGACGTTAATAGAAACGGTGCCGTTGTTGTTATGTATCAACGCTTTGAAGAAAGTAAATACCCAACGACCAGCACGGCTCTCTCCATCTTTGCTGATCATATCCAAGAGCTTCAAAACAAGCAGTACAACGTGATCCCTCTTCTAGATGTCGTTGATGCCCTCAAAAATAATTCACCATTGCCGGATCGTGCCGTTTCAATAACAATAGATGATGCCTATCTTTCTTTCTACGAAACAGCTTGGCCAGCCCTACAAAAAGCAAATCTTCCTATAACTGTATTTGTAACGACATCGGCAGTAGACCAAAATCGGGTCGGGTATATGACTTGGTCCCAAATAAGAGAGCTTGCATCAGATCCTCTTGTGACCATAGGAAATCACGCCAGCGAACTCAGACATATTGCCCACTTATCACAACAAGAACAAAAACAGATTATTGATCAATCGAATCAAACTTTCAGGCGTGCTTTGGGTAAACAGCCAAATCTGTTTGCTTACCCCTATGGTGAGATCAGTAATGACCTGCAAAATGTTTTAAGAGCCGCAGGTTTTAAAGCAGCCTTTGGTCAACATTCCGGTGCCATTGATCCCAATTCTAATCTGATGGCTTTACCGCGCTATCCATTCAATGACCGCTTTGGCACAATGGAACGGTTCAAACTCGCCATCAATAGCTTACCTTTACCTGTATCAGCCGTTTTGCCCGAAGACTTAACCCTCAGTGAAGCGACAAATCCACCCCTCATCGGGTTTACCATCGGTTCACAGATTATTCCCCGTGCAGACGGATCCTATCGAGGGCTAAACTGTTATAGTTCTCAGGGTGAACTTACCTTACAGGAGCTGGGTGGGGGCCGTATTGAGGTTAGATTAAAAGAACCATTCAAGACTGGTCGGGCGCGCCTCAACTGTACCATGCTCGGTCCTGATGGGCGCTGGCGTTGGTTTGGGCAACAGTATTACATCCCCTGAATTAAAAATCTAAAGCCAATAAAAAAAGCCCGAAGTTGAAAACAACTCCGGGACTTTATTTTTTTAGAACAAATCTAATCGTACCTAAGTATTGACCATACCAGTCAGGCGCTAGCGCGGACTTCAGACACTTCTGGAATATAGTGACGCAGCATATTCTCAATGCCCATCTTCAAAGTCGCAGTTGAGCTTGGGCACCCCGCGCACGCCCCTTGCATATGCAGATAAACGACACCGTTTTCGAACCCGTGGAAAACGATATCGCCACCATCCTGTGCAACAGCTGGGCGAACACGTGTATCCAGAAGCTCTTTGATCTGAGACACAATTTCATCATCGTCTTCATCACTTGCTTCAGCGTGGGAAGACATTGCCTCGGAAGCATCCGTCATAACAGGGCGTCCCGCTGTGAAATGCTCCATAATCGTACCAAGAATAGATGGCTTCAGAATATACCACTCTTTGTCTTCTGCCTTGGTAATCGTAATAAAGTCACCGCCAAAAAACACCCCGGTAACGCCTTCGATTTCAAACAATCTAAGAGCAAGAGGAGAATTTGAAGCCGCTTCTTTTGCTTCAAAGAAAGCCGTACCACCGTCAAGTACCGGACATCCCGGTAAAAACTTTAGCGTAGCTGGGTTTGGCGTCTGTTCTGTTTGGATAAACATATCTTGCTCGTTTAAAAATCGGTCTATGATTGTTGTTCTTATATGTAATCTTATAGGGGCTATTCAAGCCCCTATCCACAATGAATATTCATATAGAATATTTCTTTAACTGATTTCGTCGATTTCAGCAGGCTCTAAATTATCAGGCACAACTGTTATTGGCACACGTAACTTACCAATATGTTTCCCCATCAGCGCAGTCAAAAGAGGTCCAGGTCCCCCAGAACCAGAACTCGCGCCCAGAACAAGGATAGAAATTTGATCGTCTTCGTTTACAAGCTTGACCAGCTCATCACGCCGGTCGCCTTCGCGCATGTAAAGAACAGGGATTTGCCCTGAGTATTCAAGAACTTCTTCGCCAAGTTTATTCAACAAAGCTTCGGCTTCTTCCCGGGCTTCTTCTTGCATCAGATCCCCGACAGCCGCCCAGTGATTAAACTCGGCAGGTTCAATGACATACAAAAGCGCAACCCGCCCGCCCGTATGAAGTGCACGGCGGCACGCAAAGCGCATCGCCTGCAACATCTCATCACTATCATCGACGACGACAAGGAAAATCCGATCTGTAGATCCATGATTTCGGCATTTTTTACCGTCAGTCTCTTGATCAATTTTCAATTCTGTCGATTCTGTTTCACTCATGCCTTATCCCTTGCGGAAAATTAAATGACCGATCCAGCCGGATACCAAAGCAATCACAATGGCGATAATACCATACATCGCACCATGAAGGTGTGCATAGTCATAAATTTCAGCTTCGGCCCCTATTTTTGATACCGTCAGGGGTGTCGTTCGCGCGTCAATGATTTGCCCATCACGCAAATGATAGACGCTGACAGAATACGTCCCTGTCGGCACATTGGCAGGCAACTCAAATTCTGTCCGGAATAAATGTTCGCCTAAAAAAACTATTTCCGCGTTTTCCAGCTGATAATTACCGCTACGTAACAGATTCCGAAGCAAAGCTTTTTTCCATGAATCGGCCAATTTCCCCGCAGCTTTTGTTACCGGAAGCTCAAGGCCGATATTGTCAAAGCCGATGGCGTTAAGCGCGCGTGTTGCCGAAGAGGATATTTCTTCAATTGGGCCCGTTGAAGCTATGGAATAAAAACTCGGCACACTTTCGAACTTCATCGACGCGGTATTCATCCAGATCCCGGCGACCTGCCCTTTTCGTTGTACTTTAAAGTCCGTATCCGGCCCTCTCACAACGACAATGACTTCACCTGGGGAATTAATACTGCCAAACAGAAGAATGCGATCACCTGAAAATCCGGCCGTAATTGCCACAAGGTGACTGGAAAGATCCGCCTCAATGGCCTTCGTCTCTTTTCCTGACAAAACAAAAAGAAATGATAAAACAATCATCAAAAGAGCATTTAATGAGCAGGCTTTATTATCTGGAAAAAGTCGGTATCTCCGAGATGTCGCACACGTTATCATCACACCATCTCCAAAACATAGAGATCAGCGGGTTCGATCAAAAGATCAAGGAACAGTTTGCCACAAACCATGACAACCAGAATCCCCAGCAACAGGCGTAACCAGTCACCCTGCATTTTGGCCCCTATCCGCGTACCAACCTGGGCCCCGAGGACAGAGCCAACCAACAGTAAAAGTGCGAGAACAACATCAACGGTCTGGTTCTGAGCTGCCTGTAAAAAAGTCACGTTCGCAGCAACAAAGATAATCTGGAAAAGCGATGTTCCAATCACCATCGCTGTCGGCATACCCAACATATAGATCATTGCTGGCACAAGAATGAACCCACCACCAACCCCCATAATGGCAGAGAGAACACCAACAAAAAAACCAATACCTAGCGGCAGAAGCGCCGAAATATAAAGCCGGGATTTACGAAAGCGCATTTTCAGCGGCAAACCATGGAACCAGTTATGTTCATGCAACTTGCCACGGGAAACACCCCCTGACTTTCTGCGCCGGAACACAGCCTTGATACCTTCGAGCATCATCAAAAGCCCGATCGTACCCAGAAAGACCACATAGGAAAGATTAATAACAAGATCAATTTGGCCAAGACTTTTTAGGAAAGTAAACAAGCCAACACCGAGTGTGGACCCGATAAAGCCGCCAATCAGTAATATCCAGCCCATCAGGAAATCAACATTTCCCCGCTTCCAATGGGCAAAAACACCGGAAACCGAAGACGCGATTACATTGTTTGCTTGTGTTGCAACGGCAACGGCAGGGGGAACGCCGACAAAAATCAGGATTGGCGTCATCAAAAAGCCGCCCCCAACACCAAATATCCCCGAAAGCAGTCCGACACCGCCCCCCATTGCCAATAAGAGGATTATGTCGACAGATATCTCAGCGATCGGCAGATAGATTTGCATTGCCGTCAGTCGCCCTTTTCACAGGTATTCATTTAGCTCTACCCTGTTCTACCGTTTCAGGCAGAAAGTTTTTATTCATAGGCTTTCAAGGGAGCACCCCTAAAGAAATCTATCCTGCTTCACGAAAAAGGAAAAGGGGGTCCATTGAATATTTTCTTTATTTTTCAACTTTTTGCTTAATATTTTTTTAATTTGGCCAATTATAAAAACACACCAGTGCTTTTCTTTTCAAACGCTTCCCTAAAAGAAAAGGGCATCAGAAACAAACCTGATACCCTTTTCATAAGACATGTGGAGCCAAATATTATTTATACTGGCTCCATGTAACGATAAGCTTTTACTTGTTACGACCGTAAAAAACCAACAGCTTCAAAAACTTCTTTCATCACAGGTTCTGCTAGCTTAGCAGCCCGATCAGCCCCCTGCTTGAGCACAGAATCAACGTATGATTTATCATCCATCAATCGTTTCATTTCCGACCCCATTGGTCCCAACTTGGTAACCGCAACTTCTGTCAGAGATTTTTTAAAATCGGCAAAGCCTTTACCTTCAAATTCACCCAGGACATCAGAAAGCTCTTTGTCGTTTAACGCCGCATAGATAGACAGCAAGTTAAACGCTTCCGGACGTTCTCTGCGGGCGTCATCAAGCAACTTACCATTTTCATCCAACACTTCAGCACCGGAGATTAAATGTGGATCACTCGTTGCCTTCTTGATTTTTTTGGCAACGGTATCTGCATCATCCATCATGGTGATACGACTGTAATCCGATGGATCAGACTTGCTCATCTTTTTACTACCGTCACGCAAAGACATAATGCGTGTTGCAGCACCAAAAATAAGTGGTTCCGGTACAGGGAAAAGATCAACATTGAAATCATTATTGAACTTAATGGCGATATCACGCGTCAATTCAAGGTGCTGTTTCTGGTCCTCACCAACGGGTACGTGGGTTGCTTTATAGGCAAGAATATCCGCCGCCATCAGGTTTGGATAGACATACAAACCTGTGGATGCTTTCTCACGGTTTTTTCCGGCCTTGTCCTTAAACTGCGTCATCCGGTTCAACCAACCAATCCGTGATACACAATTAAATATCCAGCCAAGCTCAGCATGAGCAGAGACTTGTGACTGATTAAAGATGATGTGCTTTTCAGGATCAACGCCCGCCGCCAGATATGACGCCGCAACTTCACGTGTATTATCAATCAACTGCTTAGGATCTTGCCAGACAGTAATGGCATGCATATCAACGACACAGAAGATGCACTCATAGTCGTTCTGAAGGCGCACAAAATTACGAATAGCGCCGAGATAATTGCCAAGATGTAGGTTCCCTGTGGGCTGCACGCCCGAGAAGATACGCTTCATGGGAAAAGATCCATTCCAATAGCGGTTGATAGTAAGATTTAAGAAAAGGCTTTATCGCCGTTCAAAACCCTGGGGTCAAGAGCTGGAACCAAGACGCAAGATGCAGATCAGTCGAACAAACCTTTCGGATCATAAATCGGTTCTCCGCCAAGAAGTGTTGCCTCTACATTCACAGACCCGATCTCATTTATCGGTATATCCAGAATATTACGGTCCAGTACAACAAAGTCCGCCAGCTTGCCCCGTTCAATTGATCCTGTTTTTTCCTCGTGCTGCAATAGCTTTGCGACATTGAGCGTCATCATTTCGATAACTGTCTCCACTTGGTCGAAAGCACCCTAGACAAAACCCGATAAAAACTTACCGTCCTGCTAACTATGCTATGCCATACCATATCTTTGACAGGTTTAATTCTTTATTCTGAATGCGTTAAAGGCAAGATCAAGAAGATTTTCAATCCTGCCTTCAATGGTACAACTTCAGAAAATCGAATAATAGATGCCTAACTTTCCTTGAAAACAAATGCCTTCTGACGCGGAAACAAATTATTCAATGCGCCATCAAGCTCTGGATAAGAGAATTTATAGCCCAGTTCAATCGCCCTAGAAGGTACTAAATTTTGACCTTCTAGAAAAATTGCAGACATATCTCCAAGCATTCTTTTCAGTAAAAATTCCGGCAGGGAAAAAACGATCTTTTTATTGAAAACCTCACCCAAACTCGTCATGAAGTCTTTATGGCGAACTCCATCTGGGGCTGTAGCATTAATTGCACCACATATTTTTGGGCAATTCAAAGAAAAGTCAATTAACCCAAGAGCATCTTTTATATGAATCCAGGGCATCCACTGCTGCCCACTTCCCATGACAGCGCCGAGGCCCAATTGTACAGGCCTTGCTAAACTTGGTAATGCGCCTCCGTCACGCCCTAATACAATTCCAAAGCGTAATAGCGATACCCTTACATCATAATCTTCAGCCTTGAGTGCTGCAGCTTCCCATTCTTGGCAAAATTCAGATAAAAAGACAGGCTGTCCCTTACTTGCCTCATTAAGGCGGCTTTCACCACCATCGCCATAAAATCCAACAGCAGAAGCATTGACCAAAACTTCCGGCTTGATCTTTAGTCGAGCGACAAGAGAGACGAGGGCATTTGTTGTGTCGACTCGACTGTTCCTAATTCCTTTTCGACGTGATTTTGTCCACGGGAGACCAATTACCGCCTCACCAGCAAGATTGATGATCTGGTCAATTTTAGTGTTATCTGAAATATCATCTAACCTTTCAATGCTATTAACATTGGCCCCAAAAGCATTTTCTGCTTTCGCTCGATCTCTCGTCAATACAAAGACGATTTTCCCCTTTGAAAGCTGTTCGCGTACAACCGCTTTGCCAACAAATCCAGTCGCCCCTGTTATCAATACTGTTTGGGGGGTCATAACGGTACCAACTGCAATCGGGTTTCGTATGTGTTCAGGCGTTTGTAAAGGTCCGAGTTTAATGACCGCATAAAAATCCCGAATTCCCCAAAAGAAAACGCCAACACCATAAAGCGTCATTACCCAAGAAAGAATCCCATAGTCAGCAACTTTGGCTACTGTTGCCCCCAAACTCCACTCCCACAGAATGGGTAAAAGTAAAATCAAAACTGCCCCGTAATTCATGGCTAATACAGTATGTAAAACACGTTCCAGAGGTGGCAACTTTCTGGTCATATCTTCTTCAATAAAATCCCACAGAGTAATGCCAACTTCCACGACCAACAAAATGATGGTGATAATGCCAAAAATTCCATGCCACGTTGCCCATCCCAACATAAGAAATAAAGCTGCGTAAATAAATTCACGCGCACTGTGGAGCATCAATTCTTTACGCGCGCTAGGTTTTGAGGGAAGGGCTTCTGTGATTTCATGATGCCAAAAGTTATCAAAAGCCCCCATAATACCCTGAAGAACAAGTAAACTAAGTACGAGTAGCATTTTTCATCTCCTCTTCTTTAAAATAGCCATCTTGAAATGCGAGTTGTCCAAAGACAGGATGATCCACTTCCAAAACAAACTGAAACTGATCACTTCCTAAGTCGCGATGCGTAACGCGAAGCGTTCCCGGGCTCAGAAAATTTGGAAGACTTATCCGTTTCCCAAACAACTGCAGGTAAAATTTCGTGGATACAAAGTGAAGTGCACCTTTTGCTTCTTCAAGCTTGAGCTTCATCCCAAAGTGCTTACCGAAACATTCCAGTAATCCTTCGTTTTCACTTACAATTTTTGTCGTACGTGCAATTTGTTTTTTATCAGATGCAAAATAATAATGTCGCTCCCAAACAATACCTCCGGGTCGGTCTGGATCATCAAATGTGATCACATCACAAGGAATATCCTGTCCACGTGACCAGGCCATCGGGCTACCAATCAACCTTGCCGTATGCGCCATAAGCAACCCAATGTAGCTAGCATCAACCCGATGCATTTTACCGCAATACAGATGCGTATTCCCCAATTGAGCATCACAACCAAATCGTTTTCGGATTGCTGGCTTTAATCTCAACCAAGCATCATCCCCAAGTAAAAATCGGATATGAAGTGGATCTGGATCATTTACCTCAACTTGCTTACCTGTCCCCATTACAGACATTTTTTGAGAATCGTAAGAAGAAGTGCATTGATTTTTTTGATATCCACACTCCACTTTTCCTCACTTTCTGTAATTTCTGTTATAACAGAAATTACTAGTTAAAAAGGTAGGGCAGATATTCATCCGCCCTATAGCCTACTTACCTACAAACTTTGCAACCTTTGCCCCTAATTTCATTATCTTAATTAATGTCCCCTTTGGCAGGCGACTTATTTGCTCGTACCAGTTCGTAAGATTGGTAATAAAATCGAGCATATCCTGCATGCGCTTTAAGCTTTCGGCAGGGATTTCATTTTCTTCAGAGCCATCAAGAACACATTGACGCAATGTAGTGAGGGTAGGTGCTATTTCCCTCTGTTTTCTCGCGTTTGCAATCGTTAGAAGCATTTCCCAAAGGTCATGCGTTGCTTCAAAATGATCCCTACGATCGCCTAAAACATGAATCAGATGAACAAGCTCCCACCCCTGCAATTCTTTTAAACTCGTACTTACATTGGATCGCGCAATATTTAGGGTTTCAGAGATTTCTTCCGCATGCATTGGGCGTGCAGCAAGATACAAAAGCGCATGTATCTGTGAAACGGAACGATTCACTCCCCAGCGGGATCCCATTTCGCCCCAATGAAGGACATAACGTTCCATGGCAGGTGTGAGTTTCATAACAATTTCCGTAATTTCTGTTATTACAGAAATAGAAGAATTATATTAAATTGTCAACCATGCTACTCATATAAAACATTCCATACAAAAAAGGGCCGGAGGAATGATCCTCCGGCCCTTTTATTCGCAAGAAAATGCGTTAATTAATTCCAGCTTTTAACAAGCTCGTCATAATCAACTGTTTCACCTTGTGGTTTCTCGTTGGCCAATTTGGCTTTTGGAGAACCAGGCTGATTCAGCCAGTAGCTGGCTTCTTTTTCTTCGTTCAGCTTAGGTCCACACTCGCCCTGTACGCCTGCGCGTTCCAGACGTCCAAGAACTTTGTCCTGAGCAGCTGCAAGTGCATCCATAGCTTCCTGAGGTGTTTTTGCACCAGAGCTGGCATCACCAATGTTCTGCCACCATAGCTGTGCAAGTTTTGGATAGTCAGGAACGTTGATACCTGTTGGTGTCCACTGAAGACGGGCAGGTGAACGATAGAATTCGACCAAACCACCAAGTTTCGGTGCACGCTCTGTGAAGGATTCATGCTGGATATCGCTTTCACGTACGAAAGTTAGACCAACGTGACTTTTCTTCAGAGAAACCGTTTTGGCAACAGTGAACTGTGCATAGAGCCATGCAGCTTTACGACGATCAACTGGTGTGGATTTCATAAGAGTCCAAGAACCAGCATCCTGATAACCAAGCTTCTGACCTTCTTCCCAATAAGGACCGTGTGGGGAAGGTGCCATACGCCATTTTGGTGTACCGTCTTCGTTTACAACGGGAAGACCGTCTTTCACCATGTCAGCAGTAAAGGCAGTGTACCAGAAGATCTGCTGTGCAACAGCACCTTGCGCAGGAACTGGGCCAGCTTCACCAAAAGTCATACCCGGTGCTGATGGTGGAGCATAAGCTTTGAGCCAATCAACATATTTGGCTACGGAGTAAACCGCAGCAGGACCGTTTGTCGCGCCACCACGTGATACTGAAGAACCAACCGGGCTACAGCCTTCCATACGGATGCCCCATTCATCAACCGGTATACCGTTTGGAATGTTTTTGTCGCCAGCACCAGCCATTGACAACCATGCATCAGTAAAGCGCCAACCAAGTGAAGGATCTTTTTTACCGTAATCCATATGGCCATATATAGTTTTACCGTCGATTTCTTTCACGTCATTTGTAAAGAAGTCGGCAATATCTTCATAAGCAGACCAGTTAACCGGAACGCCCAGATCATAGCCGTATTTTGCTTTAAATTTAGCTTTGATATCAGGGTCAGAGAACCAGTCATAACGGAACCAATATAGATTCGCGAACTGTTGTACAGGAAGCTGGTAAAGCTTGCCATCAGGACCGGTAGTGAACGATGTACCGATAAAATCACCAAGATCGAGATCCGGGTTACTTACATCAGAACCTTCACCTGCAATCCAGTCAGAAAGCGGCACAACCTGTTGGTAACGATAGTGCGTACCAATAAGATCTGAATCGTTGATGTAGGCATCATAGATGTTTTTACCGGACTGCATCTGTGTTTGCAGCTTTTCAACAACATCGCCTTCACCGATCAGGTCATGGTTAACCTTGATGCCTGTGATTTCATAGAAAGCCTTGGCAAGAGTTTTTGATTCGTACTCGTGCGTTGTAATGGTTTCGGAAACCACATTGATTTCCATGCCTTTGAAAGGCTCAGCAGCTTTTGCAAACCACTCCATTTCTTTCATTTGATCAGCTTTGGACAAAGTCGAAGGCTGAAATTCATTTTCTACCCAGTTCTTAGCTGCAGCTGCATCCGCATGAGCTGCGCCAGCTGAGAGAACCAAAGCGACGGCTGTTAGAGCGCCGCCAATATAACGGGACTTCATTATTATATCTCCCTGTTGCTTCATTCAGTAAACGAGTTTGCCTCGTCACCCCACATTTGCCCTCTAGGTGTTTACACCCATCTAAACACGATGAATGCGTAGACAGCGCTTACGACGAGGGCTCCCCACAGTTGGATATCTGACATCAGAAGCCAACCGAGGTGAATAAAAGCACTGCCCAGTAGTGTAATAAACAATCGATCCCCACGCGTGGTTGGAATATTAAGAATTCCAACCTTTTCCCTTTCGGGGAATTTGATTGCCAATACCGTCATAACAACAAGGGTTGTTGCAATGATGATAAAGAAAGTAGCCGTTGGCCAAGTCCAGGCCATCCAGTTCAATTCCATGATACGGACTCCCCTTTAAACCCGGCCCAGGGCAAAGCCCTTGGCAATATAGTTACGAACAAAATAGATCACCAGAATACCCGGTATAATGGTCAGTATCCCGGCCGCTGCTAGCACACCCCAATCAAGGCCCGACGCAGACACGGTACGTGTCATGGTCGCGGAAATTGACTTGGCATCAACAGAAGTCAGCGTTCTGGCCAACAACAATTCAACCCACGAGAACATGAAACAGAAGAATGCAGCCACGCCGATACCCGAAGAAATCATCGGTGTGAAAATACGGGTAAAGAAACGCGGGAACGAATAGCCGTCAATATAGGCGGTTTCATCAATTTCACGCGGGACACCAGACATAAATCCTTCGAGAATCCAGACCGCCAAGGGAATGTTAAACAGACAGTGTGCCAAGGCCACCGCTATGTGCGTATCAAACAATCCCACAGCCGAATAAAGCTGGAAGAACGGCAAGGCAAAAACCGCTGGCGGTGCCATTCTGTTGGTCAAAAGCCAGAAAAACAGATGCTTATCGCCCATAAAGTTATAGCGCGAGAATGCATAAGCCGCAGGCAAGGCAACCAATAGGGTAATGATCGTGTTCAACACCACATATATTGTCGAGTTTATGTAACCGTTGTACCAGCTTGGGTCTGTAAAGATCACCATATAGTTGGCAAAGGTCAGATCCTGTGGCCAAAGGCTAAAGGTACTGAGAATTTCCTCGTTCGTTTTCAAGGACATGTTCAGCAGCCAATAGATCGGCAACAGCAAGAAAACGATGTAAAGGATAGTGACGAGAGCTTTGGTTTTCATGACTTAAGACTCCGCTCTGTCTAAATAGCTCATCACTGTGAAGAATACCCAGCTGAAGAGCAGAATGATTAAGAAATAGACCAACGACATCGCCGCAGCAGGCCCTAGGTCAAACTGACCAATTGCCATTTGAACCAAATCGATCGAAAGGAAGGTTGTCGCATTACCCGGTCCACCACCAGTCACCACGAATGGCTCGGTATAGATCATGAAGCTATCCATAAAGCGCAACAGCACAGCGATCAGAAGTACACGGTTCATCTTTGGCAACTGGATAAAACGGAATGTCGCCCACTTGCTCGCTCCGTCAATTCTGGCGGCCTGATAATAGGCATCAGGAATTGACTGCAAGCCAGCATAACAAAGCAACACAACAAGCGAAGTCCAGTGCCACACATCCATGACGATCAAGGTCACCCAGGCATCAATTGTGTTTTGCGTATAGTTGTATTCAATACCCAATCCATCCAGAGCAGCCCCCAGAAGACCAATATCAATACGACCAAAGATCTGCCAGATAGTGCCCACCACATTCCAGGGAATAAGGAGTGGCAATGCCATAAGGATCAAGCAAAACGGAACCCAGAGTCCTTTTTTCGGCATCGCCAACGCAATGGCGATACCAAGCGGAATTTCGATAGAAAGGATAATAAAGGAGAACAGGAACTGACGCCCTAGCGCCCCGTGGAAACGGTCAGACCGAAGAACTTCCTGGAACCATTCAATACCAGCCCAGTAGAATTCATTATTTCCAAAAGTATCCTGAAAGGCATAGTTAACCACTGTCATCAAAGGAATGACCGCAGAAAATGCCACGATTAAAACAACAGGAAGAACAAGCCACCAAGCGCGGTTATCGGACCATTTATTCATGATCAAGCCTCCTCTACCAAATGACTGTTGGCATAAAGATTCACATGCGTTGGATCGACAACAAGACGCGCACCATCAGTAGGAACCTCATCTTCTTCGTTGACCATCACTTTAAACTCATGATCTTCAAGACGGACACTTGCCACCTTAAATCGGCCAAGATCTTCTACTTTTTGAATAGAAACGGTCGGCCCCGATCCTTCACGTGAAAGCGACAGGAATTCCGGACGAATACCAACTTCCAGCGAGGCACCCGCGGGTATATTACTCAGGCCCTGTTCCATGGCAAAAGCATGGCCAGCAACCATTGCCTGCTTACCATCAATATGACACGGCACAACGTTCATGCCCGGTGAACCGATGAAGTAACCAACAAAGGTATGTTTTGGACGCTCAAACAGCTCTTCAGGTGTGCCCATCTGAACAACAGCACCATCGTACATAACAACCACTTTATCAGCGAAAGTCAGTGCTTCCGTCTGATCGTGTGTGACGTACACCATCGTGTAGTTAAAGCGTTTGTGCAGATGCTTAAGCTGAGAGCGCAACTGCCACTTCAAATGAGGATCAATAACGGTCAATGGCTCATCAAACAAGATCGCTGACACATCAGCACGAACCAAACCGCGCCCCAGAGAAATCTTCTGTTTGGCATCAGCCGTAAGGCCACTTGCTTTACGCTTGAGACTATCCTCCATTTCCAGCAGTTCAGCGATTTCACGCACACGCCCATCAACTTCGCTAGCACTCACACCACGGTTTCGAAGCGGGAAAGCCAAGTTGTCATAGACAGTCATGGTGTCATAAACCACCGGAAACTGGAAAACCTGTGCAATATTGCGGTCTTCAGTTGCCTTATTGGTGACCGCCTCTCCATCGAAGAGAATTTCACCGTGCGTTGGCTTCAACAAACCGGAAATAATATTCAGAAGTGTTGTTTTACCACAACCAGATGGACCAAGCAGCGCATAGGCTCCACCATCTTCCCACACATGATTAAGCTCTTTAAGGGCAAAATCCTGCGGCTCCTGGATATGCGGCATATAAGAATGCGCCAGACCATTCAGTTCAATCTTCGCCATTACGCTTGCTCCCCAGCTGTACCCCAGGGGCCAGCAACCAGCTTGCCATTGGTATCAAAAACAAAACACTTGGAAGGTTCCAGATAGACTTCGATATCGCTATCGATTTCAATTTCCTGCACCCCATGCGTAAGGCTGA
>NZ_CAKZMP010000330.1 GCF_937128705.1 uncultured Kiloniella sp.
TGACGAATTGACCAAAGATCTTCCGAATTTAGTTGAACTCGGTAAACAGGTAAGAGCAAAGAGAAAGGCCGAAGGTCTAAACCAAAAAACACTGGCTGCACTTGCTGGCTGCTCCCATGTGCCCGTTGTTCATTTAGAAAGAGGTACTGGGAAGTTAAACTTAAACACGGCATGGAAAATCATGGATGCCTTAGGTATGACAAAAGCTTCTTCGGATTGAATATATCCCGTTTAAACAACTTAGAACTAGTCCAAATGATCAATCCCAAGAGAGAGTGAACGCTTTCGCGTTTGAATACCTGCAATTAAACTATCAGATAGCGCTTCTGGAAAATCTTCGGTTAATGTTTGGATTGTTTCTTCTATAGCAGTATCTATTCCATTTAAGATGTCACGTAACAGTTGCTGAACCAGAGGCAGGCCAAATTCAGACCTTTTGGCAGTTTGCAAAAAGTGCCTGACTGCGACTTCATCCATTCGATATTTATTATCATCGCCCACAGACATAGCAAGCTTCATTTGTTTTCGTTGCAATTGCCCTTCATCCAACGCTTTTTGTGCCGACAATATGTCGTAGAAAGGTGTCATATTAAAACCGCCTGGTTGCAAAGAGATGCTAAAATTCTTGGCATGCCCGTCAGTAGCGCCAAGCAACCAAAATAATATTTGTGCCTTGATAAAAGCCGATTGATCTTTTGTTGGTTGGTTACTGGCCTTTAATAAGTCCATGCACTGAACAATATTAGGTCCCCCATCTGCCTGATATTTTTGACTGGGAGGAGTTGCCATTGCCTGACAAAAATCTTCCTGTGGGATACGCATCAATTTTTCATTTGAAATCCACCGCCTATCAAAACGCTCAATAACAAGGGCCTTCACATCTTCAAACTGACAAATTTCCACTTTTGCAATATCAAGCCCCATAAACTCACAGAATTTCATGCAGAAAAATTCATTCTCCACGCTGTCCTGCAAATCAATCCCGTTGGGTAATCTCCCCAATTGTGTTTTGAAGATATGAGTTGTTGGTGTCATACCCACAGGGCGCAACCATTGATTATTCACCAGTAAAAGGGCTGTTTTTTCCTGCGCACCTGCAATGGAAATTCGAAAATCGTCATCACCTTTTATCCCTAGAGGATCTGCTTTAAGATCACGCAGGATGTGTGCAATATCTGCCTCGGAAACTTCTTCGCCTTCCAGATTAAGTCCATGGATTTTGCCATTTCCAGATGGAATAAACTGTAAAGCACCGACACAATCGCCTCCAATTTTCTCCAGCATGCTAAACGCATCTAAACCCGAAGCATTCACTTTGGAGGCAACTCGCTCACGTATAGCCTGATTGTCAGGAAGCAGGTTCTCAAGATAGGCAATCACTGGTGCGCCTTGATACCCTCTTTCATTCAAAGGCAAGGAAAGAGAGATCGGGAAGGTTCCACTCAGTGAAAGCCATTCAGGCGCATATTTAAAGGTTATAGCACCAGAACGTGCCATCACGATGTCGCCTACGTTGCGACCATTCAACAATATGGATAGTTGCTTCACTGCAGTAAGTCCTCAAGCTGAACAGATCCGGGCTTCTGGCGCGGCATTAACTCAAATTCCAGTTCAAGGGCCTCCAGCACTCGGAAAATTGTTTTAAGCTGCGTCCCAGCATCCCCATTCTCCAAAGAGGATATAGTTGCAGGGCGCAAATTAGTTCTGGCGCTAATATCTTTTTGCGTCAGCCCTTTCTTTTTACGCGTGCGCCGAATAGCTTCGCCTAATTGTTTTTCGTTTCGTGCGGTGAGAATCATAACATACTCCCTTATTTACGCCACAGAGTAACATATGCACAATTACGCCACAACGTAAATTAACAAAAAATACGCCATAGCGTAATATGCCAAGAAGCCAGTTTTTGCTGTAAGGGTAATGCCCCCATTTTTAGGAGGCTGTAAAAGTAGAATTTTTGCGGCACTATAAGCCAAGGAGATATTCAAATGGTTGCGTATGACACGACAGAATTAGAGAAATTTATACATTCCGAATACGAAACCCAGAGGCACAGCCTTGGATGGGGATTACTTTATACTCCCCGCTCAACATTAGCTACCGCTAGAACCGTATTTATGGGATTGAACCCTGGCGGCTCAACTTACATTAAACCTCAATTTAGTTCGGAATTAGGATCTTCTTATACAGAAGAAACCTGGGGATCCTACATTAAAGGAGGTGCACCACTACAGCTTCAAGTAAGAAAGTTATTTGAAATCCTCGATGAAAACCCCGCAAATGTATTGAGCGGTAATTTAGTACCATTTCGCTCTCGAAACTGGGCATCATTGGAAAATAAAGAAGCATCACTAAAAACTGCCGAGAAAGTTTGGCGTCCAATTCTACAAAGTAGGAGCTTTCGTATTGTAACTATGGGGAAAGTCGCAGAATCAAGCCTTGTTTCTATGCTCGCTGCAGAGCCTACCCATGTTGTTGAAACTGGATGGGGAAATGTTAAAGCGCGATTTTATAAATACGATACCGGAAGCCTTTGTTGTTTACCCCATTTGTCTAGGTACAAGATTTTTAACCGTGGGAAGAGCAATAACTTGGAAGCTGCATTGAGAGAAATGTAACATAAAGCCCACGAAGTTTGACTTATCATCAAGCACTTGCCGATTGGTTGCAGCGTCTAACAACAAGGCAGGGTAACTGGGGATTCAAGCTGTGTTTTCTATATCTGCACAATGTGAAGGGTTTTGCCTGGAACCACAAACGGGTTTACCGGATTTATTGCGAACTTGAACTGAACCTGCGGATCAAGTCGAAGAAGAGGTTATACCGGGTAGCTCCGGAACCCTTACATGTACCAGAAATGATCAATGAAGTTTGGAGCATGGATTTCATGCATGGCCAGCTTGATGATGGCCGCAGTTTCCGGGCTTTCAATGTCATTGATGATTTCAACCGGGAAGGCTTGGCGATTGAGTGGATTTATCTCTTCCGGCGACACGAGTGATCCGAGCATTGAACCAGATCATCGAAGGGCGCGGTCAACCAAAGGCCATTCGTTGTGACAACGGCCCTGAATATGTCGGGCATCAGGTCATGGCCTGGGCGTAGAAGCGCCATATTGAATTGCAATTCATCCAACCAGGAAAATCACAGCAAAATGCCTATGTGGAGCGCTACAACAGAACGGTGCGATATGATTGGCTGAACCAGTATATCTTTGAAAATATTGAGGAGGAGCAGGACGCGGCCACACAGTGGCTATGAACACACAACAACGAGCGCCCCAAGATGGCCCTCGGCGGCATTACGCCAAAGCAGAAACTCACCCATACAGCGGCAGTCGCATTTTCATTACTCATCCTATCAACTGTATGTCAGGCAGAAGACCTCGCAGGCACAGCCTCGGTGATTGA
>NZ_CAKZMP010000331.1 GCF_937128705.1 uncultured Kiloniella sp.
ACTCAGAAAGTCCAAGGCTTCTTTACACTCATCAAAAAAAGCCACTCCGAACTCGACAAAAAGCTTCCACCGGGATTGTATGTGCCAAAGCGCCATCCCACCTCAATCCACGCAATGAAGAAATGAAAAAAACGAGAATCCTTGCGCATAGAGAAGACACCGAAACCCAACCGAGAAGAGAAACAAGCAGAAGATCAGAAGTAACACTTTCGGGGACACCCTTTTCACCATCCTTTTTCATGATCTTTGCGCCTAGTTTTTTGAAGAGGTTCCCCCCGGTGCGACGGCGACAGACAAGGCGTATTTTTTTTCGAGATACAAATTCTCTGTCCCGTCGCCAGTTTTGGCACCGTTTGAATAGTATCTGGGCACAGTTTAAACAGGAAACCCGATGTCATTTGTCCCAAATAATCATAACACCCCGGCGACAGATGAGACCGTTTCCAATACGGGGTTTTATCCCGATCTTTCTCTGGACGAATTTAAAAAAAGTATGTCTGTGGGGAACGATAATGACGTTACCAGGTTAACGGCCATTGTGACCGAAGCTATGATCGAAATTAATCGCAGCCTGATGTCTTGGCGCGATGGTTTATTGCAGTATGCGTCCTTGGATCTCGTGCCGGCGATAATGTATGGCGAAACATCCGAGAAAGTCTTCCTTTACAAAACCGCCGTCTTTAATCGTGCCCGTGCCTTGTTGGTTGAAACACGCAAGGATTATGACAGCACCAAATCCGGGCGGGACAAGGCAGACCAGATTGAATTACCCGCAGATGATTATTACCGGGCATCAACCGAGGCGTTAAACCGCCTGATCGATCGCCCCAGATCGACCATAGAGCTGATCTGATGAGCAATTCAGAAATCAGGATTATCAGCCAGCAAAACGACAATATTGATGCGATCTGTCATCGCCACTATGGCACGTCATCCATGGTCGAGGCGGTGTTAGAACGCAATCGGGGGCTTGCAGATTATGGACCGGTCTTGCCGATCGGCGTGGAAATTATTTTACCAGCCAAAACTAAGGGACAGGAACAGGCTGAGAAACAAACGATCAAGCTATGGAATTAAAAATGGATAAGGTCGCCACCACTGCGTCGTATGCCTCTGCAGGTATCGTTTCGATTTTTGGGTTTTCCGTGAACGAATTTGTGGCTCTTGCGGGGATCCTGTTGGGGATCGCCACTTGGCTTACCAACCTGATTTATCGCCATCTTCACTATAAGCTCGAAAAGGGAAAATCCGATGCCGACCCTAAAGGATAAATTCATCAACGGCGTGATCGAAGTAGAAGGCGGGTATGTAAACAACCCTAATGATTCCGGTGGCGCGACGAAATTCGGGATCACAGAACAGGTCGCCAGAAACTATGGCTATGGCGGTGACATGCGTGTTCTGCCCCGTTCCCTGGCATTCCGTATCTATAGCGATCTCTATTGGAATTCCATGAAACTGGATGACGTTTTGCCCTTGTCGGAAAAGCTTGCTGAAGAAATGGTGGATACGGGCATAAATATGGGTGTCGGTCGTGCTGGTGAATTCCTGCAAACCTGTTTGAACGCTTTGAATTTGCGCGGTGAGCACTACGACGATCTCAAAGTTGACGGTGGCGTGGGCCCGGTAACATTGAAAGCCTTGTCCGAGTTTTTAAATCTGCGCGGCGAAGATGGTGAAACCGTATTGTTGCGGGCCATGAATGCTTTGCAGGGGGCATATTATATCGAGCTTTCCCAAAACCGCCAGAAGGATGAAACCTTTGTCTATGGCTGGTTGCTGAACCGTGTCGCCTAGAGGGAATGCCAATGTCATTTGATCCAATATCTGCTGTTTTTGGTGTTGCTGAAAAAGTAATAGAACGGATCTGGCCGGACCCGGGGCAACGTGCCGAAGCGTTGCAGAAGATGAAGGAACTGGAACAGCAGGGTGATCTTGCTTTTTTGAATGCAGAAGTCCAGTTGCTGACCGGGCAGCTTGAAATCAATAAAATGGAAGCCAAACACGGCGGCAAGTTCAAAGGGGGCTGGCGACCCATGGTTGGCTGGATCTGCGCCTTTGCCCTTGCTTATAAATTTATCGTCTATCCTTTTCTAATTTTCGCTGTGCAAATTTGTGCCTTTTATATGGATGGACAGCTCTTCCCCGTCGACAACCTTCCGGTTATTGAGTGGTCTGAGTTGTCTGTTATTTTGATGGGGATGCTCGGCATCGGTGGCATGCGGTCTTTTGAAAAAACAAGATCAGAAAAGAATAGCGAGAC
>NZ_CAKZMP010000332.1 GCF_937128705.1 uncultured Kiloniella sp.
CCCTGTCTGACAGGGTCGTTCGTTGTTGCGGCGGCGTGTGCAATTGGTGCACTTCCCAAACCAGCTTCGTTTGAAAAGACGCCACGTGCTACACCAAAACGAATTGCCATCCAGATGGTTGCGCCTGCAAAGCCACCTGCACCAGCAACTGGAGTGAAGGCGTGTTGGAAGATAAGGCCGAAGGCTGCCGGAATTTCAGCTGCATTGATCACGAGTACAATCAGACCACAGGCAATGTAGATGATCGCCATGGCTGGAACCAGTTTCCCGGCAACAGAACCAATACGCTTGATACCGCCGAGGATAACAGCGGCGGTGAGAACAAATAGAATTCCGCCTGTTACGTAGGAAGGAAGGCCAAAGGATGTGTTGATTGCTGCGGCAATGGAGTTAGACTGAACCATGTTACCAATGCCAAAACCAGCAATAGACCCGAAGATAGCAAAAGTTGGTGCCAACCAGTACCAACCTTTGCCAAGACCGTTTTTGATGTAGTACATTGGCCCGCCAACGTGGTCGCCATTGTCATTTTCTTCACGATATTTGACGGCGAGAACAGCCTCGGCATATTTTGTCGCCATGCCGACCAATGCAGTACACCACATCCAGAAAAGCGCGCCAGGGCCGCCGATAAAAATCGCGGTGGCAACGCCGGCAATGTTTCCAGTACCGATCGTGGCTGATAGCGATGTCATCAGTGCGTTAAACGGGCTGATTTCACCACCGTCTTCAGTTTTTTCTCTTCCTTTCCACAGCAAAGAAAAGCCATAGCTGAT
Organism: uncultured Kiloniella sp.; assembly: GCF_937128705.1. Classification (GTDB taxonomy): domain Bacteria; phylum Pseudomonadota; class Alphaproteobacteria; order Kiloniellales; family Kiloniellaceae; genus Kiloniella. The sequence continues at coordinate 777 of NZ_CAKZMP010000332.1, forward strand.
TTTGCGAAGTGGTAAGAAGGTCAACCCGATCTGAAGAAAGAGACCTGTTAAGAGAATGAGGGCAAGCATGGGGGCGCCCCATACAATGCCATTGATGTAATTTAGTATATTTGTAAGCGCTTCTAAAGCTTCCATATTTATCCCCTGGTTCACCTATTCCAAATGTAGGCAAAACTGTTTGGTACGCTGCGTTTGCTGGACGATCACGCACTCAATACGTTGATAAGAGTTACTCTGCTGGGAGCTATTCAATAAATCGTATGGTCGATTTTTAATTGCGAAAGTATTATCCTATCGGAAATATTTTCGCAATATAGGATTTACTGGCTGAAATAAAAAAAGTGTGATCTATTGAGGCGAAGAGAACAAAAGGCTAGCAATATCAGTTTTTTACTAGATGTGTGGGGTGGAGACCCAAATGATGACGGCGTCTTGTTGGCTGGTAGATACACAGGCATGTCCCATTCCGCTGTCGTAATACAGACTATCGCCTTCTTTAAGGGAAACTGGCTCGTAAAATTCTGAATAGAAGGTTAGTTCTCCGTCGAGAACATAGAGAAATTCTTCGCCATTGTGTCGGACAAGTTCGCCAAAATCATCCATGGATCGGGCGCGAATAGTACTTTTGAAGGGAATCATGCGTTTGTTAATAATTTCGGTGCAAAGGAGTTCGTGCTGATAAGTTGCAGTGGGATGCTCTTTGCCTTCCCCTTTTCTCGTGACCGTTCTACGTCCGACATTTGCCTGAAGGTCACCCTTGGTAAAGAGTTGAGGGATATCAATCTCTAGGCCGGTTACCAGTTTTTGTACGACTTCGAAGGTGGGTGACATTTGGTCGTTTTCAATTTTTGACAGGGTCGAGCGCGCCAAGCCGGTCCGCTTGGAGGCTTCTTCTAACGTCCAGTTCTTGTTCTTGCGAACATCCCGAAGACGCGTGCCAAGTTTTAGGGGTTCCAAAGTGCGTTCTGCGCCTGAAATAGTTGCTTTCGGTTCGACGATTCTTGGCGTCTCTTTACTCTGCATAGCTGTCCCAACTTATTGAGTTCTCACTATTATATCGCTATTTTATCTTTTAGTGGAGAATTTTTTTTAAGTTTCCGATAGGAAATATTTGATCTATATTGGAATGTTGCTATCCTCATTCGTGATAAAACGCTGTTTAGTGCGGAGTCCTGCTTATTGTTTTATTTCGCTCAGGAAACTTGAAAACGGCCTGAATTGTGTCCCTTGCTTAAGGGGGACTCTTCTGAATTCTGTTTTCTGAGAAATTATTGCATCTAGGCTATATCGTTCGGGCTTCCTATGCTATCCAGATAGACGAAATCAAATAGCTTATAGCCGACTTGATGCGATAGTCTTGCTGTCATCTTACAGGACTGCATCTTTCTGGCGGTATGGGGAAGACCCTGAATACGGAAAGGATCCTTAGAAAAATGAGTGAAGCTCTTTACGACCTGGTCATTATTGGCGGTGGCCCAGGTGGGTATGTTGCCGCAATTCGTGCTGCTCAACTCGGTCTGAAAACGGCTTGTGTTGAAGGGCGGGGCGCATTGGGCGGAACCTGTCTGAATGTCGGGTGTATGCCATCAAAGGCGCTTTTGAATTCTTCTGAGAAGTTTGTGGATGCGCAAAAACACTTTGCCGAGCATGGCATTAAAGGGTCTTTCGAACTTGATCTGGAAACCATGTTGGGTCGTAAAGACAAGGTCGTTGAGGATCTGACCAAAGGCGTTGAATTTCTACTCAAGAAAAACAAGGTTGATTACATCAAGGGCTGGGGATCTATTCCAAAGGTTGGCGAGGTTCTTGTCAAAGGTGATGACGGCGAACAGACCCTAAAAACCAAAGATATTTTGATCGCGACGGGCTCTGAATCAACACCGTTGCCGGGTATTGAGACGGATGAAGAGCAGATCGTAACTTCTACAGGTGCTCTTTCGCTGAAAAAAGTACCAGAACACATGGTTGTCATTGGTGCAGGTGTTATTGGTCTGGAACTTGGGTCTGTTTGGTCACGCCTTGGCGCGCAGGTCACTGTTGTTGAGTTCCTTGATAAGATCCTTCCGGGTATTGATGAAGAAACCGGTAAACTTGCCAAACGTGTTTTGGGCAAACAGGGCCTAAAATTCAAATTGGGTATGAAGGTTACTGCTGCAGAAAAAGCGGGTGGCAAAGTTAAGCTGACGATGGAATCTGTCAAAAAAGGGAAAGTTGAAGAGCTGGAAGTTGATACGGTTCTGGTTTCTATCGGGCGTCGTGCCTACACCTCTGGCCTTGGTCTTGAAGAGTTGGGTGTTGTCATGGAGCGCGGTGTGATTCAGGTTGATGGCAATTTTAAAACATCTGTAGACGGTATCTACGCGATTGGTGATTGTGTCCCAGGACCAATGTTGGCGCACAAAGCCGAAGAAGACGGGGTTGCCTGTGCGGAGAACCTTGCGGGTCAAAAAGGCCACGTGGATTACGATCTGGTGCCTGGTGTTGTTTATACCCATCCTGAAATTGCAACAGTTGGAAAAAGCGAAGAAGCTCTGAAAGAAGCTGGCATTGCTTACAATGTTGGTAAGTTTCCTTTCAGTGCCAACAGCCGCGCACGTGCCATGGGTGAATCAGACGGTCAGGTCAAAATTTTGTCTGATGCAACAAGCGATAAGGTTCTTGGTGTGCATATTATTGGCCCAGCAGCGGGTGAATTGTTGTCCGAAGCTGTTGCTGTCATGGAATTTGGTGGTTCAGCAGAAGATATCGCCAGAACCTGTCATTCTCATCCGGGTTTGAGTGAAGCGGTTAAAGAAGCTGCAATGGCTGTCGATAAGCGTGCCATCCATATGTAAGTTGATAGACCTATTCGTTTTTATGATAGAGGGCAGCTTTGAGCTGCCCTTTTTGATTCCGGAGCGTTTTTTGTATTTCATTTTCTGCAAGAGGAATTAAGTCTGGACAATGCAGGGGCTTCGCGGCTTATCATCGGACGAAATAGAGAGGGGCGGAATAGATGCTTGATGGAAGCACAGCTAAAAAAGCGACAATTTTGATTGCGGTGATGTGCCTTTCTCAAGTGTTGGGGATGCTGGATAATGCAACGTTTTCTGCCCTGATCACGCTTTTCCAAAAGAAATGGTATCTCAATAATACTGAAATCGGCTGGATCAGCGGTATTTACTATGGCGGTTATGCGGCGGCAGTGCCGCTGCTTGTTGCTTTTACTGATCGTGAGGATGCCCGCAGAATATATTTGTATTCTATGGCTTTAGGCGGCTTGGCTGCACTGGGCTTTGCATTTTTTGCGGAAGGTTTTTGGACTGCGATGTTTTTCCGGCTTTTCGCTGGGATCAGCCTTGCGGGGACCTATATGGTCGGTCTTAAACTGCTGACAGACCTTATTCATGGGAAAAAAGAACAGAGCAGGGCAGTGGCTTATTATACCGCCCACTTTGCGATTGGAACTGGCGTTTCTGTCTTTGTCGCGGGGGAGGTTTGGCAGCTGTTGGGGTGGCAGTGGTCGTTTATTGTGGCGGGTATAGGTAGTTTTTTTGCTTGGTTGGTGGTTCTATCCGTTGTCTCGAAAGGGTTAAAACCTGAACAACATATTCCCTTACGTGATGTGGTTAACTTCAGACCTGTTATAGCTAACCGACCTGCACTTGGGTATATCCTCGCCTATGCGGCCCATTTATGGGAGCTGTTTGCTCTTCGGGCTTGGTTGGTGGCTTTTCTGGTCTTTTCGCTTTCATTACAGCCTATGGAAAGTTTTGACTGGAGTCCCACACAAATTGCGTCGTGGGTCTTTCTTCTTGGGCTTCCTGCGAGTGTCATTGGGAATGAGTTCTCGGTCCGTTATGGCCGCCGTAAGTTGTTGACCATTGTTATGGGGGCGTCAGCTTTCATCGGCTTTGGTATCGGATTTTCCGCCAGCTTACCTTTTGTTATTGTTATTATTGTCTTTACTATTTATGGCATATCTACAACGGCAGATTCGTCGTCTCTGACATCTGGTGTGGTTGCGAACTCTGACCCCAAAAGAAAAGGTGCGACAATGGCTTTGCAGTCACTTGCGGGCTTCGCGGCAGGATCTTTGTCTCCAATAGTTTTTGGGGCCGTTTTAGATCTGTTTGGGGGGAGTGGAAATACCTTGGCATGGGCAGCGGCTTTTTCGACAATGGGTATAGGGGTTCTTATGGGACCCTTGATCATTCACAAATTTGGTCGTGATAAGCCTTTGTCGTCGGGAAATATTGCATAGGCTGCACTGTGCTGGTGCCGTTCGCACAGGCTAAAGATTAGCGGCCAGAGATTCGAGGTCAGAGATACGAGGGCGATGATTTCTGCTCTATAGATTTAGTACCTAGTCATATCGTTGATTTAGCAACGTAACATGAAAATTTCGATTTATGATTCGCCAACTTTTACCAATTAGTGCGCTTTTATTAGGGGCTGCCTTTCTCTTCTTTGCTGGTGGCATCAATGCGTTGATTTTGCCTGTGCGCGGCAATATGGAAGGCTTTTCAGCATTCTCTTTGGGTTTGCTTGGAACGGGATGGGCCGTTGGGTACGTGAGTGCTTGTCTTGTCATGCCAAGGTTTGTTTCCAAGGTCGGCCATATTCGTGCGTTTAGCGTTATGGCTGCCTTTGCTGCCTTTGCTATTCTAAGTTCTTTGTTGGTTGTATCTCCTTTTGCCTGGATACCAATGCGCGCTGTTTCGGGATTTTGTTTTGCCGGGGCTGCGATGATCGTTGAAAGCTGGCTCGGTGAACGTGCCGATGCCAGTTCGCGAGGGCGAATTTTCGGAATCTATACGATGGTAACACTTGCCGCGACAACAACAGGTCAGATGGTCTTGCCCCTTGGGGATAGTGCGGGCTTTCTGTTCTTTGTTTTGGGGGCGATGTTCTATTGTCTGGCCTTGGTTCCTACGGCGGTTTCATCCAGCGCATCGCCCAACCCTTTGGCTAAAGTTAGTCTGGATATAAAAGGGTTATGGAAAAACTCTCCTGTTGCTGTTTTTGCCGTTTTCATGGTGGGTATTTCCAATGCTTCTTTCGGCACATTAGCAGCTGTTTATGCTGATCGTATTGGCCTCGTCCTGACAAGTGTTGCGCTTTTTACCAGCATTCCAATTCTGACAGGGGCTTTGGTGCAGGTACCTGTCGGTCATTTTTCTGATAAAATGGATCGACGAAAAGTTCTGTTGGTGATTGCACTCACAGCCATAGCTGTTGATTTGTCTTTTATTCTGATTGCGCCAGAAACACAGCTTTTCAATATGATCCTCATTGGCTTTTTCGGCGCATCGATTTTCAGCATGTATCCGGTGATTGTTGCCCATGCGAACGATCATGCCTCGGAAGGCAGTTTTATCCAAGTGAGTGGTGGACTGCTTCTTGTTTTTGGTTTGGGCTCTATCGTTGGTCCCTTGCTATCAGGTTTTGGAATGGCGCACATTGGAACGTCGGGTTTGTTTATGACATCGCTGGGCGCGCATGTGCTTATTGTGCTCTATACGATTTGGCGTATCACACGCCGTGCACCTGTCGCTACAGACGATAAAGTTGCCTATGTCGCAACGCCACCCGCGCGAACTTCAACACCAGAGACAGCAGCAATGCAGGTAGAAGATGATTAGTCGGGTAGGGCTAAACTTTCCGCACTTATGTGGAAGGTTGGTTCTACTTCTTCGCGCTGGGGTGGGCTTTGTCGTACACTTTTAGCAACTCGTCTGCATCTACATCAGTATAACGCTGTGTTGTGGAGAGCGAGTTGTGGCCCAAGAGCTCTTGTATCGCTCTGAGGTCGCCGCCATTGGAAAGCAGGTGGGTGGCGAAGCTATGACGAAGGGCGTGCGGCGTAGCTGTCTCTGGTAAGCCAAGGAGGCCGCGAAGCTTTTGTGTTTGGAGCTGTATAATTCTTGGCGAAAGTCGCTTTCCCTTAACACCAAAGAAAAGCGGCGAATCCGGGCTTTGTGGAAAAGGACAACTTGCTTGGTATTTTGCTATAGCTTCGGAAATAACAGGTAAAATCGGTACCAGACGTTCTTTGTTTCTTTTCCCCATAACGCGAAGAAAGTCTTGTCCTTTTTGCGGGGCGTCTTCCTGATTTAAATCCAGTGCTTCTGAAATACGTAGGCCGCAGCCGTAGAGAAGAAGAAGTACTGCTTGATCTCTGTGCCCAACCCAAGTGTCGTTTTGAAGCTCTGGACTTTGATCCATCACTTGTTTGGCTTCTTCTTTTGTGAGGGCTTTGGGGACAGCGTGAGTCTTTTTGGGTGTGCGAAGAATATCTAGCGCATGGTTATTGATGAGTTGTTGCCTGTTCATCCACTTGAATAACCCACGAACAGCGGATAGTGCCCGGGCAGTTGAGGTCTTACTTAAATTTTGTCCGGTACGAGCGGCAAGCCATGATCTGAAATCGCGGATTTGAAGCTGGTCTATTGATTTCAAGGTTACGTTATAACCGCTGTGTTCAGCATGGAATCTTAAAAATGATCGAATGTCGTGTGCGTAGGCTTCAATCGTTTTGTCAGAGGATCTTTTTTCGTTGCGGTGCCAGCTTAACCAATCTTCGAAAGCGTCTTGCACGTCATCGTTCCAAGGAAGAACTGTAAGATCGATTTTTTGTGTTGTTTGGGGGGGCTTTTTTATTGTTCTTCCCCTTGTGAGCTTATTATTCAGGTAATTTAAGCCAAGTTCTGATCGTGTTCTCAACTACTGAGCCAATAAAACGAATCAGTTCTGTGCCCTGACCGGGTTCAAATTGATCATCTCTTTGTGACCCGAATGCCAGCATAGCAGGCGGAGTTGTGGACGAAATGTGGAGTCTGATCAAAGCGTCGGATTGAATGAGGGGGGCCATGGTACCGTAAAGGCAAACATCGCCCTGTATGTGGCTGCGGAGCACTGTGGGTTGGCCGTTACCTATCAATCCATCCACCATACCGGGGAGAAGACAGGAAATGCCCTCTACAGGGGCAGCAACATCTGCCTCACCGGGTTGCTCTACACCAATGGCGATTGCATCCATGCCCATGATGATGGGAAGCTCGGTGCTGATAATATCAATCAGATGTTCGAAGTTCTGTGCTGAAATCAGGGCTGTGACAGCCCTGTGGGTTCTGTCTTGAGTTAACTTGTTGTGATGGCTTCTTGATATGACAACGTCGCGTTCTCTTGTTACCTGAGCAAGTTGATTCCGCAACTTTTCGATCATATGCTGTTGAAGATCGGCAAGACCGCGCCCTTCTGTTTTTCCGGGAATCTCAAGGCTGTCAATCACCTGAGGATGTTGCACCAGAAAATCCGCGTGCTGACGAAGGTATTTTTCGACATGACGCGCAGTGATGAGAGGTTCTTTGATTTGATCTGTCTCTAAATCCTGAGAAGGGCTGCTCATAATCTTGTCCTATCGCCACATACTAGAGAATGGATTGACCAGTTTTTTTCCAGTCAGCCATAAAGGATTCAAGGCCTTTGTCTGTTAAGGGATGTTTGAACATTGCACGAAGGACAGCAGGTGGAATTGTTGCTGTATCAGCGCCCATTTTGGCCGCTTCAACCACGTGAAGAGGACTACGGGTAGAAGCAACAAGAACCTTTGTGCTGATATCCGGGTAGGCACTATAGATTTCAACAATGTCTGAAATTAGCATCAAACCGTCTTGTGCCAAATCATCAAGGCGCCCGATAAAAGGTGAAATATATGTTGCACCAGCTTTCGCCGCCAATAGGGCTTGAGCGGAAGAGAAGCAAAGCGTTACATTGGTATCGATACCTTCGTCAGAGAAGGTTTTACACGCTTTCAGCCCATCAGGTGTAAGGGGTAGCTTGATAACAATATTGTCTGCGATGGCAGCAAGCTTACGACCCTCAGATATCATGCCGTCATATTCAAGGGATGTAACTTCGGCGCTAACAGGGCCAGGTACGACGTCGGCAATTTCTTTGATGACCTCAATAAACTGACGACCACTTTTGGCAATCAAAGACGGGTTTGTCGTTACGCCGTCAACAAGGCCGGTTGCCGCTAGTTCGCGAATCTCGTCGATATCCGCTGTGTCGATAAAGAATTCCATCAATCAATCCTGTAATAATATGTCGCGTTCTGTTTCTTACCTTGGAGTGTTTTCCAGGTAACAGAACATGTTGTTCATCCTTAAGGTAGTGAATGACTGCCCAAGGTTCAGAGTTTCAGTATATATAAATCATGAATGTACGAAGGGAAAGTGAACGATAGAGTTTTTAAATGTATCGTTTGTATCTTAGTGGTTGGTTTTCTGTTTTTTCTTCCTTGTCATTGAAGCTTCTATAGGCAAAGGCTAGGGCGTAGTTATAACGAACTGGGAAAGACGATTCGTGCAGAATGGTGGTGAAGGGCAGGCTCTGTTTGAAGAGATGAATAAACAACCTCTCCGTTGCCGGGTACAGGTCATCCTTCCGATTGAAAAGCCTTATGATTATCTTTTGCCCTATGGCCCTGATGGAGTGCAGCTAGAGCTGGAACCCGGGCAGATAGTAATGGTGCCTGTCGGGCGGCGTATCTTGCCAGGTGTCGTCTGGGACGGGATCGCGGACGAGGATGTTCCCCTTAAAAAATTAAAAGAGATTGCCGGTATCTCTGAGGTTTCTCCGCTGCGAGAAGAGCTACGTAAATTTGTCGAATGGGTTGCCAATTATACGCTCTCTCCGCAAGGCTCGGTTCTTAAAATGGCTTTGTCTGTCCCTCAGGCGCTTGAAAATCTGGTGGGGCAAAAGCTATACCGACTGGTTGTTGATAATCAAAATGGTGACGCTGACGCGGACAAACTTCGCCTGACAAATGCGCGGCGAAAGGTGATTGATGTTGTCGCTGATAGTGGAGGCTGGACGCTGGCTGATCTGGCGAGAGAAGCAGGCGTTTCCAGTTCTGTCGTTAAGGGGCTGGAGAAGCTTGGATGGATAGAGAGTTACTTTGAGGCCCCCGACTTTTTCTTTCCTCGTCCAGCGCTTGATACTATGGGACCTACCCTGTCATCTGATCAAAAAGTGGCTGCTGACGATCTGACCAGTAGGGTTAAAGATCAGGCTTTCTCAACAGTTGTTCTGGATGGTGTTACCGGATCTGGTAAAACCGAAGTTTATTTTGAAGCTGTGGAAGCTGCCATAAAAGAAGGGCGACAGGCATTGGTGTTGTTGCCAGAAATTGCGCTTTCAAGCCAGTGGCTGGATAGATTCCAAAAACGATTCGGGGTTGCGCCTGCGGAATGGCATTCAGATTTGACGCCTGCGTTGCGTCGGAAGACTTGGCGTGCGGTGGCTGCAGGTAAGGCGCCAGTTGTTGTCGGCGCGCGTTCGGCTTTGATGCTGCCGTATAGTGACCTTGGCCTTATTATTGTCGATGAAGAGCACGAAGGCTCCTTTAAACAGGAAGACGGCGTTTATTATCACGCAAGAGATATGGCTGTTGTCCGTGCAAAGGGGTGTAACTGTCCGATTGTTTTGGCATCCGCGACCCCGGCGTTAGAGACAATGGTCAATGTGCAGAGCGGACGATACGACCGTTTGATTCTTCCTGGGCGTCATGGAGGCGCCGGGATGCCTGATGTTGAGTTGATCGATCTGCGTTTTGATAAGCCAGAGAGATTGCAATCTGGTCCTGGGTGGCTGTCTCAGGCACTGCGCGGTGCTATTCGCCAAACCCTTGAGGCTGGTGAGCAGGCAATGTTGTTTCTTAACCGTAGGGGATATGCACCACTCACGCTCTGTCGAACGTGTGGTCATCGACTGCAGTGCCCGCATTGTACTGCATGGTTGGTTGAGCATCGACGGTTTCGACGATTGCAATGTCACCATTGTGGCTTTTCGGCCGCTCTACCCGAAACGTGCCCTTCATGTAATGCTGAGGATTCTCTCGTTCCCTGTGGTCCAGGTGTCGAGAGGATCGTGGAAGAGGCCAAGTTCCTTTTCCCCGAAGCCAATGTGGCCTTGATGGCCAGTGATACGATGACGTCGCCTGCTGCAACCAAAGAGATGGTCGACCGCATCCAGAATCGAGAAGTTAACCTTCTGGTGGGTACACAGGTCGTGGCAAAGGGGTATCACTTCCCTTATTTGACACTGGTTGGGGTGGTTGATGCTGATCTGGGATTGTTTGGCGGCGATTTAAGAGCTGCGGAACGGACCTTCCAGTTATTACATCAGGTGGCTGGGCGTGCCGGGCGTGCCGAGCACAAAGGGCGAGTGCTGTTGCAAACATCTGATCCTAAGCATCCTGTGATGCAGACACTTAAAGCTGGGGATCGAGACAAGTTTCTGGAAATTGAAGCTGAAACGAGAGCGCGGGGGAATCTCCCGCCCTTTGGTCGTTTGGCAGCGGTCATTGTTTCTGGTCCGGATGAAAGTGAACTGGATAATTTTTGTGCAAGTCTGGCGAGGTCGATTCCCCAGCTTAGTGATGCACAAATTCTCGGGCCTGCTCCGGCGCCGCTTGCGTTGTTGCGTGGAAAGTTTCGTCGGCGTTTTCTGATCATGAGTAAAAAGTCAATTTCACCTCAAGGAATAGCACGGAACTGGCTTGGCAACCACAAGGCGCCTTCGCGAATCAAGATTGTCGTTGATGTTGATCCTTATTCCTTTCTTTAGAAGCGATATGCAAGGCAGTCTCGTCTATTGGCATAGGACAATTTTATGACGTGTTTTTATGGCCCGTTGGGGATGTCGTAATTTGTCTCTTAAAGGGGCGGGAATTTGGGAGTAAAATTTTTTTCTGAAAACGCAGTAAAAAAAATAATGGCAAAATTGGCGTATTTTTGAGAATAAACAGAGACTTCTCAGGGGTTCCAGAGGACTCTTTTTCGCAACTGCGGCGAAAAGAGTGTCATAAAAGGTCGAATCTTTCGTCTGACTCGCTTGAAACCCTGTTATGACTGTGATACCTAACCCGCGCCTGATGATTAGTACAGCTCGTACTTTTCGTAAGAATTTAGTTTCGGCTTCACTGAAATGTGACCTGTACAGGCAGGGTCAATTTCTGGCTTATCTTGGGGGCAACCAGCTTGGCAGGCGAAAACACTAGCTTGAATGGCTTGGCAGGGCGCTATGCATTAGCGCTACTGGAAATTGCCGAGGAAAAATCTGCATTGGATGCAGTGGCTGAAGACTTGCAGGGCCTGAAACAACTCGTTTCAGACAGCTCTGAGCTTCAGGATTTGCTCAGCTCTCCGCTTTACACTCGCGATCAGCAGGTTAAAGCGATTTCAGCAGTTCTGGACAAGGCAGGCGTTAATGACGTAACGCTTAACTTTGTATTGGTTGTTGCTGAAAATCGTCGTCTTGCTGTTCTGGCTGACATGGCTGATGCCTACTTGGCAGAATTGGCGCGTCGCCGCGGTGAGGTCCGAGCAAAAGTAACAGCAGCACACGAATTGACAAAGACTCAGCAAAAAGCAATCGCAGATGCGTTAAAAGCTTCCGCTGGTGGATCTGTCGAAGTTGACGTAACTGTCGATGAATCCCTAATCGGGGGCATGATTGTGCAGGTTGGTAGCCGCATGGTTGATAGCTCCTTGCGTACAAAACTTCAGAGACTTGAATTGATGATGAAAGGGGTTGGGTAATGGATATCCGCGCCGCTGAAATCTCTACCATTCTCAAAAACCAGATTGAAAACTTCGGCGCTGACGCTGATGTGGCTGAAGTAGGCCAAGTTCTTTCTGTGGGTGATGGTGTGGCTCGTATTTATGGTCTGGACAATGTTCAGGCTGGCGAGATGGTGGAATTTGCTAACGGTATTCGGGGCATGGCCCTTAACCTTGAAGTCGACAACGTTGGTGTCGTGCTTTTCGGTGATGACCGTGGTGTTAAAGAAGGCGATACGGTCAAACGTACCGGTTCTATTGTTGACGTTCCTGCAGGTAAAGGCCTGCTCGGTCGCGTTGTTGATGGTCTCGGTAATCCGATTGACGGTAAAGGTCCTCTTAAGGATGTTGAGCGTACGCGTGTGGAAGTAAAGGCCCCTGGCATTATTCCACGTAAGTCTGTTCACGAGCCAATGCAGACCGGTATTAAGTCTATTGATAGTCTTATTCCAATTGGTCGTGGCCAGCGTGAGCTTGTCATTGGCGACCGTCAGACTGGTAAGACAGCGATTGCTCTGGATACGATCCTGAACCAAAAAGTAACGAATGATGCTGCTTCTAGCGAAAGCGAAAAGCTATTCTGCATCTATGTAGCTGTTGGTCAGAAGCGTTCCACTGTTGCTCGTTTGGTCAAGACTCTCGAAGATAATGGCGCTATGGAATATTCCATCGTTATTGCTGCGACAGCGTCTGATCCTGCACCGCTTCAGTTCCTTGCTCCATATACTGGCGCAGCAATGGGCGAGTACTTCCGCGACAACGCGATGCATGCTGTGATCGTTTATGATGATCTTTCCAAGCAGGCTGTTGCTTATCGTCAGATGTCTCTTCTCCTTCGTCGTCCTCCTGGGCGTGAAGCTTATCCTGGTGACGTTTTCTATCTTCACTCCCGTCTACTTGAGCGTTCATGTAAATTGAACGATGAACACGGTGCAGGCTCTTTGACTGCTCTGCCAGTGATCGAAACTCAAGGCGGTGACGTGTCTGCCTTTATTCCGACCAACGTGATTTCGATTACTGATGGTCAGATCTTCCTTGAAACGAACCTTTTCAACAAAGGTATCCGTCCAGCTGTTAACGTTGGTCTGTCGGTTTCCCGTGTTGGTTCTTCAGCGCAGATCAAGGCTATGAAACAAGTTGCGGGTAGTATTAAACTTGAGCTCGCTCAATATCGTGAAATGGAAGCTTTCTCTCAGTTCGCTTCTGATCTCGATGCAGCTACTCAGCGTCTGTTGGCTCGTGGATCTCGTTTAGTCGAGCTTCTCAAGCAGCCTCAGTACAAGCCGCTGACTGTTGAAGAGCAGGTTGTTGTTATCTATTCAGGCGTGAAGGGTTACCTTGATGCGATTGACGTGAAAATGATCAGTCACTTCGAAGAGAAACTTCTTTCTGAAATTCGTGGCAATGGCCAGGACATTCTGGAAACTATCCGTACAGAGAAAGCTCTTTCTGCCGATACAGAAAGCAAGCTGAAGTCCTTTATGGATAATTTTGCCAAGACTTTTGTTTAACGGATTGGCAATCCAGAGTTTAATGGCTGTGGGAAACGAATAACGACATGGCAAACTTAAACGATCTGAAACTTAGGATCTCTAGCGTTAAATCAACGCAAAAGATCACTTCGGCCATGAAGATGGTTGCTGCGGCTAAACTGCGCCGTGCACAAGAACAAGCTGAAGCATCCCGACCATACGCAGAGCGTATGGAACGGATGTTAGGTTCTCTTGCTGCATCTGCAGGCAAACAGCCCGGGGCATCTCCTCTTCTTGCTGGAACAGGTAAAGATGACGTTCACTTACTCATCGTAGCCGCGGCGGATCGCGGTCTTTGTGGTGGCTTCAATTCCAATATTGTAAAAGAAGCTCGCAAGAAAGCTCATGAGCTGATCAAAGCTGGTAAAACTGTAAAGTTCTACTGTATTGGTCGTAAATCTCGTGATCAGCTACGACGTGAATTTGGACCTAATATCGTTGATACGATTGAAGATGTTGCAAAACCTAGCTTGAGTTTTGATAAAGCTACGACAGTATCTGATACCGTACTGAGAATGTTTGATGCTGGCGAATTTGATGTTTGCACGATCTTCTACGCGAAGTTCAAATCTGTAATCGTTCAAATTCCTACTGCTCAACAGTTGATCCCATTTGAAGCTGAGGGCGATGCGGATGCATCTGGCCTTGCTGATGGTGGTATCTATGATTATGAGCCATCTGATGAGAAAATCCTGAGTGATTTGTTGCCTCGCAATATTTCAATTCAGATTTTTAAAGCGATGCTTGAAAATGCCGCTAGTGAGCACGGTGCTCGTATGTCTGCTATGGACAGTGCGACACGTAACGCTGGCGAGATGATTGATCGACTGTCGATTCAGTATAACAGAACGCGTCAAGCAAACATCACAAACGAGTTGATTGAAATTATCTCCGCCAAAGAGGCTCTCTAATCTTAGAGAGCCCTGGCAAGCGCACTGGCTAAGGAGTGACACTAAATGGCTGATAAGAATATCGGTAAGATCACACAGGTCCTAGGACCGGTGGTTGACGTTCAATTTTCAGGTGGAAATCTTCCTGAAATTTTGGGCGCACTAGAATTGCAGAACGATGGCAAACGCCTTGTTCTTGAGGTTGCCCAGCATCTGGGTGAAAACACAGTTCGTACCATTGCTATGGATGCAACTGATGGCCTTATGCGCGGTCAGGAAGTTTCTGACACTGGCGATGCTATTAAAGTTCCTGTTGGACCTGAGACTTTGGGTCGTATCATGAACGTTGTTGGCGAGCCAATTGATGAACGTGGCGATATTGGAAACAAAGCTTCTTTCCCAATTCACCGTGCTGCACCTAACTTCGATGAACAGGCTACTGATGCCGAGATCTTGGTAACTGGTATTAAAGTTATCGATTTGCTTTGCCCATACTCAAAGGGTGGTAAAATTGGTCTCTTCGGTGGTGCCGGTGTTGGTAAAACCGTGACAATCATGGAATTGATCAACAACATTGCGAAAACACACGGTGGTTACTCTGTGTTTGCCGGTGTTGGTGAGCGTACTCGTGAGGGTAACGATCTTTATCACGAAATGATTGAAGGTGGTGTTATCAACCTAGATGGCGACAGTAAATGTGCGCTTGTTTATGGTCAGATGAACGAACCTCCAGGGGCGCGTGCTCGTGTTGCTTTGACTGGTCTTACTCAGGCGGAATATTTCCGTGATGAAGAAGGTCAGGACGTTCTGTTCTTTGTGGATAACATTTTCCGTTTCACACAGGCTGGTTCTGAAATTTCAGCGCTTCTAGGTCGTATTCCTTCTGCGGTTGGTTATCAGCCAACTCTTGGTACTGATATGGGTGCCATGCAGGAGCGTATTACGTCTACGAAGAAAGGTTCAATCACATCTGTTCAGGCCGTTTACGTTCCTGCTGATGACTTGACTGACCCTGCGCCTGCAACAACCTTCTCTCACTTGGATGCGACAACTGTTTTGTCTCGTCAGATTGCTGAGCTTGGAATTTACCCGGCTGTGGATCCATTGGATTCAACAAGCCGTATTCTTGAGCCATCAGTTATTGGTGAAGAGCACTATACAATTGCCCGTGAAATTCAACGTGTACTTCAGTCTTACAAAGACTTGCAGGACATCATTGCGATTTTGGGTATGGATGAGCTATCCGAAGAAGATAAAATGACTGTTGCGCGTGCTCGTAAGATCCAGCGTTTCTTGTCACAGCCGTTTGACGTGGCTGAGGTCTTCACAGGATCTCCTGGTGTTCAGGTTGCTTTGGAAGACACCATTAACGGTTTTAAAGGCATTCTTGCTGGTGAATACGATCACCTTCCAGAAGCAGCTTTCTATATGGTTGGTACCATTAGCGAAGTTGTTGCCAAAGCTGAGAAAATGGCCGCTGAAGCCGCTTAAGGTTTCTGATCTTTAATTGTCGTTAAGACAGGTAGCAGGAAGAGAATAATGGCCAAAGAACAGGTCGAATTCGAACTCGTTTCTCCAGAGAAACTACTTCTTTCCCAAAGTGTCGACATGGTTGTCGTCCCAGGTGAAGATGGTGACTTTGGTGTGCTGCCGCGTCACGCACCGATGATTTCCACGGTTCGTCCCGGCGTAATCGCAATCTATTCTGGTAAAGAGATTAGTGAGCGAATTTTTGTCGCCGGTGGCTTTGCCGAGGTAACCACGGAACGCTGTACCGTTCTCGCTGAAGTGGCTCAGCCTGTAGGTGAGATTGACAAAGCAGCAGTCCAGCAGCAGCTTCAAGATGCAAAAGAAGATCTTTCCGATGCAAAAGATGACGCCGCTCGTGACGCCGCAAGAAAACAGATCGGATTGTCTGAGGCCATGCTTACAGCTATTGGCTGATTAGACAGTTTATGAATTAAAAAGCCCGGTGCTTTCGAGCCCGGGCTTTTTTTATGTCTAAATTGCTTTAAATCTTATCATTGATCCTCAAGACTATATCGCTAATGATTGTTCTGAATTATTTAGCCCTAAACTTCTAAAAGTGAACTTATGGAAAATTTTGTACCCCTGCTAAGTGAACCATCTACCTGGTTGGCTCTTTTTACTTTGATTGTCATGGAAGTTGTTCTTGGAATTGATAACCTGATTTTTGTATCAATTTTGACAAATAAACTTCCAGAAGCTCAACGGCCTAAAGCACGTCTTATCGGACTGAGCCTTGCTCTTATTTTTCGACTTGCTTTGCTTGGGACTGTTGCAATTATTGTCCAGCTTGTGGAACCAGTTATTACTTTGTTCGATCACAGCTTTTCATGGCGGGATATCATCCTGATCTCGGGCGGACTATTTCTTGTCTGGAAAGCAACTAAAGAGATTCATCATAGTGTTGACCCCGAGGATGGTGAGGCTGATGCTCAAGGTGCTGTCGTGAGCAGCTTTGCAACCGTCATTGGCCAAATTCTGGTACTTGATCTTGTCTTTTCCATCGACAGTATTATCACAGCGGTCGGGATGACCGATCATGTACCAATTATGGTGATTGCTGTGGTTATTGCGGTCATCGCGATGTTGTTGGCTGCGGGGCCTCTATCCCGTTTTATCGAAGCAAACCCGACAATTGTAATGCTGGCACTAGGTTTCCTTTTGATGATCGGTATGACTTTGATTGCGGATGGCTTTGGTGTTCATGTACCAAAGGGATACATCTATGCCGCTATGGCTTTTTCTGCCTTCGTTGAACTGCTTAATATGTTGTCTCGTAAACGCCGCAAGAAGAAGGCCAGTTAGGACCAAAGAACGGGTACATTAAAAGAAGAGAGCCGCAAAGTTCAGTTTTGCGGCTCTCTTTATGTATCTATAGGCTTTATGTAGCTATAGGGGTGTGGTTTTAGGATTTCTTGACATATTTAGTCAAAATAACGATTTGCTGCCCGTTCACGCGACCTTCTATGTGTTCAGGAGTATCGGGAACCAAAGATATGCCTCGTACAGCTGTTCCTCTTTTAGCGGTAAATCCCCCGCCTTTTACGTTTAGGTCTTTTATTAGGATAACAGTATCACCAGCTTCAAGAATCGCCCCATTTGAATCAAGGTGCTTTACTGTGTTGTCATCGGAAGAAAAAGGAGCCTCAGTGGATTGAGCCCATGCTAATGTTTCTTCTTCCAGATAAAGCATATCGAATAGATCTTGTGCCCAGCCTTCACCATTAAGGCGTTTTAACATCCGCCATGCCATAACCTGAACGGCGGGTGTTTGGCTCCACATACTTTCATTGAGACAGCGCCAATGATTGATATCCAGATCTTCCTTTTGTTCAATCTGTCCGTGGCATTTTCCACAGATCAGGATACTTTGGTCCAGTGTTGCATCTGTAGAAGGTGGAACAACGTAGCTAACCAAGCCATCTGGCGTGCTACATAATTCACATTTGGCTTCTGCTCGATTGAGAAGATCTTTGTCTACGGCCATTACGGTGTCTTTCGCTAGATTATAACTATCCCTGAGGATTAACGCCGTCCCTTTGCCTTGGGTTTGGGGCACCGGGTTTTGTTTCAGGGCTTTTTTGGGGACAATAGCAGCGCTTTAATGGCACAACAATATCGGATACTAATTATCCGAAGGTTCTTTTGTATTTATATTGTAAGAAAGGATGATACCTTTTTTTCATTCTTTTGAAGCACACTGATTTTATAGAATAGAGAAAATATTGAAGAATTTTGGCCTTAAGGTTAGGGCCGTAACAAGACATAGTTGATCAACAGGGGAGCCTTTATGTCTTTTATGGAAATTGTTTTTCTTGATGACGGCAGAATAATGAGACCCTGCGGTATTGATGATATCGAAGATGTATCCGAAATGGTGATCGCAGAAGCTAAAAAAAGTATTGCTTCGGATTTTGATGAAAAGGGGTGGGAAGATTTTCAGGAGTATGTATCGTTTGACCAAATCCTGAAAAGGCTGGTGACTGGATCTAAAGCACTTTTGGTGCAGGAAGAGGATGATCGGATATCAGGTTATCTAGAGATTAATAATAATCAAATTCTGCTTCTTTTTATTACGGGCTATGCACAGAAACGTCATCTGGCAACACAGCTTTTCAGGCGTGTCATTATGGCCTTGTCACCGAATGAGTTGTACGTAAATGCGTCTTCTCAAGGATATGATTTCTATTGTTCTCATGGCTTTATTCCTCTTGATGAGTGGAGTGAGAAAGAAGGCGTAAAATATCGTCCGATGAA
>NZ_CAKZMP010000333.1 GCF_937128705.1 uncultured Kiloniella sp.
AGCAGTCATAAAATCAGAGAAGCTATCGCTGATGAAGGGGCCTTGGCTGTCATTCCCTCAAAAAGTAACGCCAAAAATAAGGTCCCTCACGATAAGAACCTTTATGCAATGAGAAATATTGTCGAGCGTTTCTTTTGTAAAATGAAGGATATGAGACGGCTGGCAACAAGATTTGAGAAAAAGGGAGAAAACTTCCTAAACATGCTATTCCTATTCTCCATAAGATGTTGGATCAATTGAGTCCACACCCTAATAATAAACAGTTAAAGTGCTTCACTAGGAACTCGAAGGTAAGAGGTAAATCAATTACCCATAATCTTTTCTCAGGGGGAATTCATGAAAAATACCGCGTTTTCTATGACGCGTCGAAGTTTCATTAAAACCGTAGCAGGGGTATCGTTTACCGTAAACATGATCCCCGTCACACAGCTGCTTGCGGATGAAACGGACGAGATAACATCCTTAAATAGTGGCGATTGGTCAAAATCACCCGGAAAAGCCCGGTATAGGGTTGATGGATTGGTCAAAGTTACGGGGCAGAAAGTTTTTGCTCGGGACTATCATGCATGGAACTTGCCTGGGTGGCCCAAAGAAGAACGTCCGGTGATGATCGTTAGGGCGACGGATGTTAACAATCCATTCAAAGCTTTAGACCTGTCTTTAATCCCAGAGAATGCTCAACCTATAGAAGTTCTTTACGGCGAAAAGATTATCAGTGAAGTCCTGCGTCCGAATAAGTTACAGGATCAGGAAGAGCCAGAAAACCAACCTCTCATGCAGGATGTCAAAGTTAAAAGGCCGAGTGCGCTGACTTGGCCCTTTATTGTCTCTAAGGGCAAGCGAGCAAGTTTTTATGGTCAGCCTGTGGCTTTTTTGATCTTTAAGGATCGTAAAGATTATAGAGCGGCCAAAAAAGCGATCCAGTTTAATTCTGATTTTGTTATTTATGACAAAAAACCAAGAAACAAACCCGTATTTCCTTTTAATCCTCTGACAAATTACGTCCGTGTAGCATCAAATGAAAAAGGAAAAGACGTCTTTTCCTACGCGCAAAATGGAGGGGATAATAATTATTCGGAACAAGCTTTTGCGCATAGGGTTCGCATCCAAGAACAAATGGCTTCTGGACAATGGAAAACCTATAACACCAGTTGCTCCATGCAGGCAATGGATCCCATGTTTATGGAGCCAGAGAATGGACTTGGTTGGTATGATGCTGCGAATAAAACCCTGAATTTATTGGTCGGCACGCAATCTCCTGACGGGGATATGACTGACGTGCTTGAGATGTTTACTGGGGATAACCCCGTCGTTCAAGTCGAGACTGTCAATATCATTTCGTGTTATCCTGGTGGTGGCTTTGGCGGGCGAGACAGCTCTGTCTTTACCTTAAACCTTGCAATTGCAGCCGCTTATGCAGGCGGAAAACCGATCCGATTGGCATACGATCGCTTTGAGCAATTTCAAGCCGGGCTAAAGCGTCATGCCTGTGAATTGACAGAAAGTCTGTCTGTTGACGATGAAGGTAAAATCCAGGCTCTGGATGTGATGATGTCATTTGACGGTGGCGGGAGAGAAAATCTGAGCCCATGGGTAGCCCAGCTTGCCGGATTATGCGCAGGCGGGTCTTATAGTATCCCCCGTGCTGCTATTAATTCTAACGCGATGTATTCAAAAAATATATCTGGTGGATCACAACGTGGTTTTGGTGGACCACAGGCATTCTTTGCCATTGAAACCCTTCTTGATGAGGTCGCAAAAGACAATCGCTGGGATCCTATAGAGCTGCGACGTAAGAACACTCTAGATGAATATGACAATACTGTCGTCGGTGGACCTATAACAGAAAAGCTACGTCTGCACGAAATTCTCGATAAATCTGAAGATCACGATATCTGGCGAGACCAAAAAAGAGATAAGGAACATTGGCGCAAGAATGGTCTTTTGTATGGTGTTGGTTTTGCTATGTCCATGCAGGCTTTTGGCACTTCTGGTGATGGTCTTATCGGATATGTAGAGCTTGATCGTTCAGGTCAGTTGACGGTGAAAACAAATGCCGTTGATATGGGGAATGGTTCTGCAACAACACTCGCCGTATCAACGGCAGATCATTTGGGGCGCAATGCGTCAAAAATTGACATGGGCAACCCGGATTTATTTCCTGTACTCAAGATGAATACTGCAAGTAAAGGATCGTGGAAAGAACCTGATTGGACAGCAAACGGGGTTGGGTCGTCCAGTGCTTGTCTTACGGCTTTTCACCAGGTGCATGCCATTAATCAAGCTTCGAAGGTCCTATTCGACACGGCTATCGTTCCTGTTGCTCGAGAGATATTTGGATTACCAAATATTCCCGCAGATGATTTAATCTGGGAAAATGAGCGACTATATGCAAAAGACATGGATCTCCCCCCAATCCCTATGGATATTATTGCGGATGTTATTTATCGCTCAGGACGTATGAAAGCGGCTCTTGTTCACGCATATTTCCAAGAAAATTGGGTAAAGGCTGATTTTGATGTTAAGAACATTACCCATAATTGGGAAATTGATGGTCTAGCTGTTTATTCGGCAGGTCAAAGCACGCCTGAAATTATCCGACGCATTGCAAATAGCGGTGTTTATCCATCACCAGTATCGTCCCGCTATTCCCGAACAACATTTGCGCCTTGTGGGAATATCATCGGTTTAACGGTAGACCCCGTTTCCGGGGAAGCTGTCGTTCGAAAATCTTTATCAGTCCTAAACGCAGGTAAAATTATCACGGAAGAGTTAGTGTCAGGACAAAGTCAGGGCGGTGTTGCAATGGCCATCGGTTATAGTTTGTTAGAAGATATGCCACCGGGGTTGGGCGGGCCAGCGGATGGAGACTGGAACCTCAATCAATATTTCGTTCCCCGTGCTGGTGATGTGGCGCTAGACGGTCAGGAACTAATTACCCTTGAGCCGCTCAAACATGACAAAACGGGTAAGGGTATTGCAGAAGCTGTGATGTGCTCTGTGGCCCCGGCAATATCAAATGCTTTGTATGATGCAACGGGGGTGCGGTTCAGTGATCTCCCCATAACAGCAGAAAAAATTCGCAAGGGGATGGATAAAAATGGCTGATATCTCTTTTTCCGTAAATGGTAAAACGGTTCATGCCTCAAAGGAAGAGGCTGATTTACCGCTCATTGATTTTCTACAGGAAGATTTAAATCTGACAGGCACGAAGTTTTGTTGCGGTATTGGTGTCTGTCGCGCCTGTACCGTATCTGTCCGGCGACAACCTGGGGCACCGTCAGAGCCAATGATTGCTTGCTCAACACCCTTGTCTTCCTTGTCTGGTGTCGAAGTCTATACAGTAGAAAGCGTTGCCGAGGATGGTAAATTACATCCTTTACAACAAGAGTTTTTGGATCATTTTTCTTTTCAGTGTGGCTACTGCACACCCGGTTTTTTGATGGCGGCAATGACCTTATGGGATCGATTAACGGATAATCCCATTCCAAGGTCTTCGTTGGATAAAGTTGTTGATGATGCCTTGAAAGATCATATCTGCAGATGTACAGGCTATATTCGATATTATGAGGCAGTTAAGGCTGCCATTCTCAAGCAGCCGGGGATGGTGGCATGATGAAAACATTCCTTAAAAGCGTTTCCGGTGCATCACTTCTTTTTCTTCTTAGTTGTACCCCAAGCGATCAGCCGAAACAGCAACAAGAAGGGCAGGATCTGGCATCTTATGGAAATATGTGTGCCGAAGCGATAAGAGATCTTCCAGCCTTTAATTGTCAGACGGGTACGATGATTCCAATCACCATTAATGGTGGGGAGACACCTGATAAATACTATAAGGACATGGATTGTGATCGTCCGTCGTTATTACCCCTAGGCAAAGATGCTGATGGACAGTGTGTTCCTTATTCACGAGTGCTCGATCTATCAGAAGGTGATAATCAAGTTGCTGTTCTGTGCAGGCAAAAGAAAATCAGAACAGCAAGCAGCATTTATTATGATGAAATCGATGTTGTAGCCCACTCAGCTAAAGATGGTAGTACTTGCTGGTTTCAAGCCACAGGCTCAAACGGACTTCCCATTGATGGGTCTTTGGTACCATCGCCGATGAAAAAGGCACCCTTTGAGGACTATGAAGAGGCCAAACAGTTCTGGAATACACCTAAAGAAGTCTCAGACGACGGTTGCGGAAATTGTCATGATAATGACCCCTTTATGTATAGTCCCTTTATCGGGCAGGTCTGGGACAAAGTTCCGACTGACCCAGAAGGCTGGTATAAACACCTGGGCCGGGATTTTCAAAAGTGGCAACCAATTTCTTTAAGTACTCGTGACAACACTTGTGTCGGGTGTCACCGTCTTGGTGTTGATTTCACCAGCGGTCAGGCCACCGAAGAAGCCGTGGGAATGGCGGATATTCCCAATGCCAACGCCTGGGCTCAAACCTATCCTGCGTCTCATTTTATGCCCGTAGGAAATTTTCATTCCGAAGCGCAATGGAATGTGATTTACGCCAAATCAGTGTCTGAAATCCTCAGCTGTCATGAGGCCTATCAAGATGATGACAAAGATGAATTGGCAAAGTTAGGCTGTATGCTTGACCCCATAGGTGGTAAACCCTGATGTGAAAAAGCCCTGCTTATGCGGGGCTTTTTTTATGAATATATTTCACTGTAATTATTATAAAAAATTCATTGTTGTGGCTTGGTCAGTAATGGCAAAGTGGATCTATACTTGTGCAGAGAACAAGCTTTTAAATAAGAGCAATTGAATAGTCGCCAATCCGTTTAGTTTCGGTGAAAACATGACAGACAAAGAAATTAGAAACATCCTACTTATTTCTGTGGATCAATGGCGCGGGGAGTGTCTTTCATCTGCGGGGCATATGGTACAGACACCCAATTTGGATAAATTGGCCTCGGATGGCCTAGCTTTTAGAAAGCACTATACGCAGTGTGTTCCTTGTGGCCCTTCCAGAACGTCGCTGTTAACGTCTATGTACGCAATGAACCATCGTCATGTGTCAAATGGAACGCCGTTGGATGCGACCTTTACCAATATTGCGTTAGAAGCGCGTAAAAAGGGATACGAGCCAACACTCTATGGCTATACGGATACGCCCGTTGATCCCAGAGGCCGTGATAAAAATGATCCTGATTTAAAAACGTATTGCGGGGTGATGCCCGGTTTTAAAGTTGGATCTTTGGTCAGCGAGGAAATGGCTGTTGACTGGTTCGGGGAATTGGAAGCCAAAGGATATCAACTGCCAGAGAACCAGTTTGATATTACAATCGGTCAAAATGATTATCCTGATGTAGAGACGAGGGGGCTGAGTTATGCACCTCCAGGCTATGATAAGGATAGCAGTGATACTGCTTTTATCTCTGATAAGCTTATCAACTATATTAATATCCACAAAGATCCCTGGTTTCTTCACGGTGTTTTCCTGAGGCCGCATCCCCCTTTGTTTGCGCCTGAACCTTACAATAGGATGTACAACCCCGAAGACATTGCAATGCCGCATCGTGCAAAGGATGTCGAGACAGAGAAAGCGCAACATCCATATTTGGATTTTGCTCTGGATAACATGGCCAAGGTCGGCGCTTATATGGGGCATGAGGAAAATGTCCGTGACCTTCCTGATCATGAAATTAGACAAATGAGAGCCGCTTATTATGGTTTGATTTCTGAGGTTGATGATCAGATAGGTCGCGTTATTCAAGCGCTTAAAGATACTAACCAGTATGACAAGACTCTCATTGTATTCACTTCTGATCACGCGGAACAACTTGGCGATCACTGGCTGTGGGGGAAACTCGGTTACTTTGACGAGAGTTGCCATATTCCCTTGATCATCAGAGATCCCAGAAAAGACGCAAATCCATCACGCGGACAGGTCATTGATAATCATTTTACAGAAGCTGTCGATATTATGCCGACCGTTCTTGACGTGATGGGAATGAAGCCACCCATGCAGTGTGACGGGCACTCTTTGCGGCCCTTCATTGAAGGAAATGAACCTGATAAATGGCGTCGTGAAGTGCATTGGGAAGTGGATTTCCGAGACTTGAAGACGTACAAAGCAGAAGAAAAATTCGGCTTAACAAGTGACCAATGTGTGATGACAATTATTCGGGATGATAATTATAAATATGTTCACTTTACAACTCTTCCACCGCTGTTGTTTGATCTGAAAAAAGATCCGGATGAAGTTGTTAATCGGGCTGAAGACCCAGACTACACTTCCATAGTGTTATCTTATACTCAGAAGATGCTCAGCTGGCGCCAGAACTATGTCGCGCGACGTATGAGCCATATTCAATTGACGTCTGATGGCGTTTTAGAAAGAGAATACAGCAGAGTTTAATAGAAGATAAAGAATTTAACCGTGCATAAAGAAAGGCGATGATTAAATAAATCATCGCCTTTTAATTTGGAAGACAGCTGTTATTTTCTCTATCCAGCTTGATCCAGATGTTTCTGATATTCGGATAAGCGTTCACTTAGTTTTTCTGCTTCCTCGGCAAGTTCTTTTGATGTTCCAAGAAGACTTTGTGCTGAACTACCTGTATTTATTGACTGTTGGTGTACATCATTTACCAGATCAACAATCTGTCTTGATCCCTGCGCCATACTTTCAATGTTCTTGGCAATTTCGCCGGCAGCACGATCTTGTTCGTTAATGGAATCTGATATCTTATTCTGAGTTTCCCCAACCTGATGCATGACGGTATCAATTGATTCCATTTTATCTGTTGTGGCCTGGGCATGTACCTGTAGTTCTTTAATCATTGCCGCTACCTGATCTGTCGCAGAAGCTGTTTGTTCAGCAAGGGCCTTTACCTCAGAAGCAACAACACCAAACCCTTTACCAGCTTCGCCAGCTCTTGCTGCTTCGATTGTCGCATTCATAGCCAAGATCTTGGTTTGATTGGTGATCGTAGTAATCAATTCATTAATCTGGTTGATCTTGTCACTGGAACTACGTAGTTGGGTCACCGTTTCAGATGCTTGTGTTAGGTGACTTAAAGCCTCTGTTGATGTACTTCTTGCGTGATCAGATTCAGTATTAATTGTCCTGATATCATGGGACATTGTTTCAGTTGTCTGGGTCACTCCTTGTGCTGAATCATAACCACTTTGTGCAAGTTGCTGTGTATTTTCTGCTTGCTCGGTAACGGTCTGTGATTGTGTATTCAAAGACGTTGATGTCTCTTCAACATTCTTAGACAAGGCGCTCACTCGGTCAGCAACGCGCTGAACACTACTGATCAATTCACTTGCCGCTTGTTTATTACTTTCACGATCCGTCACATCAAGCCAAGTCAGCATACAGGCTTTGAATTCACCAGCATTATCCATCACAGCGGATGCTGATACTTCTAGTTGACGACCTTGGAAGATAACCAAACGTGTCATGGGCAGATTTTCCGGCGTAGTCAGCTCATTAAATTCTGCTTCATCAAGCTGAAAGAAATTGCCGGTTGTTCCTGTTAAATCACTATCTGTGTTTTCAGGATTGATAAAACTTCTGGCTTTGAGGTTTGCAAAAGAAAGCGTACCTTCCAGATCAATCATTACGGTAGACATGGGGCTTGTTTCGACCATGTTTTGCAGTTGAAAGACTTGGGCAACGCTATTGCTGAGTTGATCCAATGCGGTTGCCATGGTTCTGAATTCGTCAGGCCCCACAGTTGGTGGGGTAATATCAACTTCGCCTTCGCTGATGGATGTCATTGCTTTGGCAAAGGATTTTAGCTTACCAAAAACGGCAAATCGCAGCATAAGGAAAGCAATAAGCCATGTTGTTAGGAAAACACCTGCGAGTACTTTTATCGCATCCTGTGTTAATTGTTGTGAACCTTCAGCAAAGTCACTTACATCACGAACTAATGTTGCTTTTGCCCATAGAGTATCGTGTGTGCCCATAATCGTAGCCGTAATATAAGCTGTTGACCCGTCTAGTTTCAGGCCGTCTTCTAATGTGAGACTGTCGATTTTGGTTTCTGTTGTTTCGTCATTTGCTTCAGGTTCATTTGCCTTTTCAGTATCCGCGGTTTCTGTTTCATCCTCTGCTTCGGAAGAGGTGACTTCCTTATGGCTGTTTTCCTGGAATGCAAATCCTGTTTCACTAGAAGGGTCATAAATTGTTACATCAGCCCCTAATGTTTCACTGATACCTTCAAGGTACTGCATGGGGTCTGTGACAAGTTCAACAAAGCCAGCAACTTTAAATCCACCAATAGGGAAAATGGTTGAATGAACAGGTCTACCGTTTGGGGTGGCCCAAATATAAGAAATCGGTTTACGTTTGGCTTTTTTATCCCGGGCTTTTAGCTCTTCTAGTATTGTTTCGTTATCGGTAATACGGCCATCTTCTGATGATGTAATTAATACCATATCCGGATTGTAAAAGTGCGTAGAAATTAGGGAAATTTCACCGGTTTGGATTTCTTTGTTGTCGCGGTACCATTTATCAAACGTTGCAATTTCTTCTGGATCGTTGGTCTTCATCGCTTTGACGAGATGTGTATATCTGGCCCAGTCGGAACCCAACGTATAGAGCTTTGGTTCGTAGGTCTGAACGACACGTTCAAGCACCATAAGCTGGAATTGAGAACTGCTTTCTTTCTGTAATGTATCCAGAGAGAAATTTTTATATTTCTCAAAAGACCAAAACTGGGCTGCGACAATTGCTGCTGAGGCCAATAGACCGATCAAAAAAAGAATTTTACGTAAAGTCCATATTGTGGACTTTTGATGGTCCCCCGACCCAAGCATGATTTTTATCCCTATTATGATTATCTAATGTGCTTATTTTTGTCGTAAACAAATTTGTTCATACAAGTGTTGCGATATCGTAAATAAAATGTCGTTTATTAATTTATTCACTGTTTTCTGCAGAAAATGCTCTTTAAAAATAAAGGGGCTGTACCAGATAACTAGCCATTTTATGTTCAAAGAAGTTGTTGCAAGTGAGTTTTTGTCGTTGTTGTTGTCTGGTTAATGTTATTTTTCTATTAACCTTTTAATATCATAATGTTTTTTTGGTATTATTTATGAAGGGATTAGCTTCCCTTGTAACAAGTCGGAGCATTGAAATGCTTCCTGTTGTACAGACAAATATACGTTGCTCGCGGTTTCTCTTTGAAAGAAGTGAAATCATGATGTATAAATTCGCCCAGAATTATTTGCCATCCTATATACAAAATCTCCGCTACGGGGTATTTTGTAGAAATACAGTCGAGAAGGTAAGAGGGGGGAAGAATGGACGTGCATGAGTTCGCGCGAAAAGCAAAACTTAAAGTTGACCAGGTTTTTGCTCAGCGTGAAATCCATATCCGTTCCCATGATCAGGTTAAGTTTATTCGCCTGACACCTAGGTTTCAGAAGACTATTGCAACCAGTGTTCTTGCTCTAACAGGATGGATTGCGTTCTCTTCTGGAACGATGTTCTATACGGAACAAAGACTTGCGCAAAAAGATACAATCATTGAAGAACAAAAGCTCAACTATTTTGATCTTTTACAGCAAGTTGGTGAATATCACACTCAATTCTCTAAGATTACAAATGATCTACAGGAAAACCAGGATCAGCTTATCAGTCTTCTCGATGGTAATGAGGTTGATACAGATAAAAATACCAAAGTTGTTAGCCTTAAAAACTCTGAAACCGAGCGCGCACGTGTCGCTTTGGCTCGACAGGTTCTGGAAGACAAACTTGATCAATTTGAAGACGATTTGGAGACGATCGCAGGGCAAAGCGCAGCTTTGGAAACTCAAGCCAAACAATTACGTCAGGTTTTGGCTACTTCGGAAGAAGAAAGATTTAAATCCGCTGAAGCCGGAAAAATGCTTGGTGGCAAACTTCTGAAACTTCAAGAAGAACTTAATTCTGTTACTTTGGCCAAAGAAGAGTTGGAAGGTAATAAGGTTACTATTCTGGCAAATGTCGAAAATCTGGAAGCAGAAATTGTCAATCTTAAGGGACAGATTGCCGAAAAAGACGAACTTTTTGATGAACAGCAAGCTCAAATGTCTTCCTTGATGGAGGCAAGAAGAGTTGCAGACAAATCATCAAAAGAAGCCAGAGATAAATTTATAGAGCAGGCTTCTATCCTTGATATGTATCGTGAGGATAATGAAGGCCTGGAGGATCAGGTCGGTCAGCTTCAGAATTCCCTTATTGAAGTATCTAACATTCAACGTGAACTTGTTGACCGCCTAACGGAACGTTCAAAATATAGTTTGGGTGTTATTGAAAAAACTGTTGAGATGACGGGCCTTAACCTAAATTCTCTTATTGGGTCCGAAGATTTGAATACAGGTCAGGGTGGGCCTTATATACCTATTGATGAAATACAGGAAAGCGCCGACTTTGAAGCGTCTGTGAATTTATTGGATATGCAATTAACGCGCTGGGAAACCTTGCAAGATGTGGTTGCCAAGTTACCGCTGACCACACCAATTGATCAATATCGTATCACCAGTTCATTTGGTAAACGTCGTGACCCTGTTACAGGTAAGACTTCTGTTCACAATGGCCTAGATATGGCCGCACCGATGAAATCATCCGTTTATGCTCCTGCACCGGGTAAGGTTGTTTATTCCGGTTGGCGTGGACGTTATGGTCGACTGGTAGAGATAGATCATGGTAATGGTATCCGTACTCGTTATGGTCACCTTAGAAAGTTGCTCGTAAAACAAGGTCAGGAAGTTTCTCATAGAGAGAAGATTGCGCTTCTTGGTAATTCTGGACGGAGCACAGGGCCTCACGTTCATTATGAAGTAAGATATGCAACAAAAGTATTAAATCCTAAAAATTTTATAAAATGGGATTTAAAAAATTATAATTACATCTTTAAAAAAGAGAGGAGAGTGGAATGGGAGTCTTTAATAAATCAAATAAAGGATCAGCATCAAATGGGGCAACAGTAGTTGCTGCTGGTACTTGTATAATTGGTGGAATTAGCACTAAAGGCACTGTTCACATTGATGGAAAGTTTGAAGGAGTTATTCTTGAAGCTGACGTTATTTCTATTGGTGAGAGTGGAGAAGTAATTGGTGATATTAAAGCTAATAACTTAATTGTTAACGGTTTATTTGATGGAAAGATAGATTGTAACGAAGTTCAAATTTTGGAAGATGGAAAAGTAATTGGTGAGATGAGATACAACGAACTAATTATAGACCCAAAAGGTAAATTTGAAGGTAGAGGTATCAGAAAAAATTCTGAACTAAAAAGTAGATACAATGAAATTGAGCAAAAAATTAACAATATTGTATTAGGTCCTGCAATCGCTCATGATAGATCTTAAGAATAAACTAAAAGCTCTTTATACTCAAAAAGAACAAATCGAAGATGAGATAAAGAGTTTAGAGCTTCAAATTCAAGAAGCCACTTTAAATCCAAAAGAACAAACAAAACAAGAAATAACTACGCAAGAAAAACCTAAACAAGTTAAAACAACATTCTCAAAAGATGAAAAAATTGATATCTTTAAATCCTTATTTATTGCAAGGTTTACAAAAATGAATAAGACTGTTAAAAATGGCTTAGATACTAGTATTGCAAAAGGCAAATCTGCAAGTTGTTTCATAAGTTCTGAATTTGCATCTGAATACGAACTTATTCACAATTCAGACAAAACTTATTCAATGAAGTCCTTGAAAAAGTAAACAAATTAATTAATCAAAATGACCATCGACTATTGAAGTTGGTGGTTATTTTTTTACTCCTTTCACCGTACTGGAGCAGGGAGGCATGCTCCGTTTTAAAATGCTAAAGTTTTGCTAAAGTTTTAACTTAAGCTTTTTTATTAGGAACTTTTGTTGTATATTGTATAGTAAATAGTTTACAAATAAATAATAATTTAAACCGAAAACAAAATGTTAAAAAACCAAAAAGTAATGCGAATAGAACAAATGTTAATAAGCGATGATGTCCTTATTATAAAAAAATTTAATACAGAAAATCAATTAATTTTTATAAGTGTGTTTTTTACACTTGCAAATATACACATTTATTGTTGGCCTGTGAAATTTTAACAAAAAAATGTCTAATTTAAGATTATATCGAAATAAAAATTAACCCTTGAAGACTATTTATATGGTTCTAAGTAAATAATT
>NZ_CAKZMP010000334.1 GCF_937128705.1 uncultured Kiloniella sp.
GTAACATATCGCCTTTGCGCAAATGGGTCTCAAAGCGTTCCGGCCGCAGCTTTTCTAATTGAGCCAAAGTCTCCAACATTTCGTTTTCAAGGCCCTGAGCATCAAGTTCATCCGCAATTCTGAGGCCAATCGTCCATGCATAGGGAGAATCCAGCGGTATCGTTTTATAAAGCTCAATCGCGGCACGGCTACGCCCCTGAGTTTGCATAATCTCGCCCACAAGGATTTTTGCTTCTTCATAATCAGGTCGCAACTTCAAAGCCTGATTGGCATAAACCAACCCGGTATCATAAGCTTTTTCCTGTGCATGCAAGCTGGCAAATCCAAAGAGAATTTCAGCAAACGCGTCCCCCGGCTTAGAAATAACTCTTTGCAAACCCTCGTCGGAATCCAGACGTGTTAACGCATGATTGGCAATCGCATTTTCTGGATCCTGTTCCAGATATGTTGTGATCAATCCTCGCGCCGCTTCTTTATCACCCTGGCGGCTTAAGAAATCAGCAACAATATTTACTTGCCGAAGTGTCGGACGCTCCGAAGCTTCTAGCAAAGACATATAATCTTTACGCGCATCTTCCGGACGCCCACCCAAATCTTTTAAAAGTGCGATCTGAATTCCATAAAGCGACTGAAATCCTTCTTTCTTTGAAAGAGGTTCCAGATTTTCCAACGCTTTATCCAGATCGTTCTGAGCAAGATCAGTCCAGGCAGAGAACATTGGCTCTAGAATTGTATTAACACCGACATCGGGCGTTACTTCGATTCTTTCGCGAACCTCGTCCCAATCTTCCCGTTCAACGGCATCAATGACAAGAACAAGGTGCGCAATAGCCTGTTGGGGAGAAATATCAAGCAGACGCTTTGCCAATGCCAGCGCCTCATCATCTCGCCCGGTACTCGCCGTCAGCAAAAAAGAACGCGCAAGAAGCCGAGGGTCTTCCGGCGAAGCTTCTAAAGCATGAAGCATCAGTTCGGTTGCAATCTCATAATCACGATTATGCCCGGCAACCAACCCAGCAAGATAAGACCCCGACGCAGAATTACTTGTCCGGACAAAAGGGGATTCAGTTCCGAGATCAGCTAAACTTTGCTTACCTTCAGAATCACTTTGAGCTGCTGTACACGCGCCTAGAATGAGCGCTGTTCCCGCAGAAAAAATAAAGCGTTGTAAATATTGTTTTACGAACATAGAGCCGTGGCGAGGCAAATCATCCTCCTCTTCACCAGACAAGAAATGCCAGCAGTCTAACTCTCTAAATGCTTAACGCCAAGTATCTGCTGCACAATATAAAGTGACCACATAAAAAACTGACCGCCTCCTCTATAAAAGCGGTCAGTTTTTCGTTCGTTAATTCATCATCCACCCGGAAAGAATCCGCTAGATGTTGGCATATTACCCTTACATGTTTGGATAGTTCGGGCCGCCAGCACCTTCTGGCGTTACCCAGTTAATATTCTGGGTCGGATCCTTAATGTCACAGGTTTTACAATGCACGCAGTTTTGTGCATTGATTTGCAACTGAGGATTATTGCCATCGTCATCACGAACAATTTCGTAGACCCCTGCCGGGCAAAAGCGCTGTTCCGGTGCATCATAGATCGCAAGATTGTGTGCGATCGGCACTGAAGCATCTTTTAACGTCAGGTGAACAGGCTGATCTTCTTCATGATTCGTTCCAGAAACAAAGACAGAAGAAAGCCGATCAAAGGAAAGTTTTCCATCAGGTTTCGGATAATCAATTTTAGGCATATCAGCCGCAGGCTTCAGGCATTCATGGTCATAATGTTTATGGCTGAATGTCCATGGTAACTTACCGCCAAAGACTTTGAGATCAATACCCGAATAAAGCATAGATCCCCACAACCCAAACTTAGTGAAAGCGGGTCTGAAGTTTCGGGATTGATATAACTCTTCATACACCCAAGACTTTTTGTATGCTTCGGGATAAGCGGAAAGAACAGGCGCTGTTTCTTCGCCAGCGGTTACCGCATCAAACGCAGCTTCAGCAGCAAGCATGCCTGTCTTCATCGCATTATGGCTTCCTTTAATTTTTGCAACATTCAGGAAACCAGCCGAACAACCGATCAAAGCACCGCCAGGGAAAGCAAGGTCTGGTACAGATTGCAGACCACCCTCATTCAAAGCACGAGCACCGTATGAAATTCGCTTACCACCTTCTAACATTTCTGCGATTGCCGGATGCATTTTGAAACGCTGAAACTCACCAAACGGGAACAGATGTGGATTTTCATAATCCAGCCCCACGACATACCCGACATAAGCTTGGCCATTCTCAAGATGATAAATGAAAGATCCACCCCAAGTATCGCTTTTCATCGGCCACCCGGCGGTGTGAACAACCGTTCCAGGCTTATGCTTCGCCGGGTCCAGCTCCCATAGCTCTTTCATACCAATGCCGTAAGTCTGCGGATCACAGTTTTCTCTCAGATCAAACTTTTCCATCAGACCTTTGCTGAGCGAACCACGACACCCCTCGGCAAAAAAGGTGTACTTACCGTGGAGTTCCATGCCCGGCATATAGGAATCTTTTTGTTCACCAGTCTTACTGATGCCCATATCACCTGTTGCAACGCCTTTCACACGACCATCGTCATGATAAACAACTTCTGCAGCCGCAAAACCGGGATAGATTTCCACACCAAGTTCTTCTGCACGTTCACCAAGCCAACGGCATAGATTGCCCAAGGAAATCACATAATTACCATCATTATGCATTTGGCTAGGAAGCAGAGCGACAGGAAGGTTTACAGATCCCTTTTCACTAAGAAGCATAAACTTCTCATCAGAAACAGGTGCATTAAGCGGAGCGCCTTTTTCTTTCCAGTCTGGAATAAGTTCATCCAATGCTCTGGGCTCAAACACAGCGCCAGAGAAGATATGCGCCCCAACTTCTGAGCCTTTTTCCAAAACACAGACTGAGACTTCTTTCCCTTGTTCAGCAGACAATTGACGAAGCTTAATTGCGGCGGACAACCCTGCAGGTCCTGCCCCGACAATAACAACGTCATATTCCATAAATTCGCGTTCCATAGCCCTCTCTCCAGTTCGAGCCGTGAGCTTTGCAGCTTATCTTGCCGCTTCCCCTCAAATTACAACAAGCCACATGATTCAACAAAAATCCACAAATGACCACATGTTTTTATTTATTAGCTGTGACGTTACCATTCACACATCGTTTTCAACACCAATTTATAGATATTTTCGCGCTGCAGCAATTTAACAATAACGACAAAGAACAATCAAAAACCACGAAAAGGATTTGCAAAAATCCATAGACACGCTCAACAGTCGCTTAACCGCCCCCCCCCCCTCAAACGTTACACATTGAACATGTGAACTGACTAAAAGTACTCCATTTTACAAACATCCATGGATCAATCCCGAACTTTGCTTTAAACAAAAGTCAGTTTGCAGGTGATGCCTGCTAGGCATTGAGCAAAAAACATTGGGATCTATAATAAAAACCATGACCGCCGAAGACTGGACGCGTGACGAATTGTTGGCCGCTCTGACCTGGCAGCTAGATGCCGGGGCTGATGAGGCGATTGGCGATATTGCAATTGATAGCTACCAACTCAGTCAGGAACAAATTCAGACCGCCCCAAAAACATCCACATCAAAGACCTCAGCCCAAACGGCAAAACCTGGCGCCCAGGCTGCTCCCCCACCCTCCCCCAAAGCCGCTGCAGCAAAACGTGTTCTTCAATCATTTCAAAAAACACTGAGCGAAGCACAGAATCTCGCAAGTAACGCAGAAAATATCAAAGACTTGGCAACTGCACTTGCCTCTTTTGATGGTTGTTCATTGAAAAAAACAGCTATCAATACCGTTTTTGATTCGACCCCTTCTCAAGCAGATTTAATGATCATCATGGGGGCGCCCCGGGCCGATGAAGATCGGGAAGGGAAAACTGTTGCAGGCTCAAACCGCAAACTTCTTATAAATATGCTCAAGTCCATCGACCTGAACATAGATAACGTATACCTTAGTTCCTGTGTCTTCTGGCGCCCACCAGGTGATAAAAAGCCAACTGTTAATGATCTTGCCTGTTGCAAACCCTTTATCAATCGTCAAATAGAACTCATCGCCCCAAAAGCACTCGTTCTGATGGGGGAAAGTACGCTGCGAGGCTTCATTGATCCTGACGCCAGCTTACTACGACAAAGAGGTAAATGGGTTGAATACACACCACCAAATGGTCAAGCGATCCCAACCATAGCTACTTTTGCGCCGCATATGCTTCTCAACACCCCCCGACAAAAAGCTCTTGCTTGGCAAGATTTACGTGCCATAAAAGCAAAGCTTGCCTAAACCCCGCCAACTTCTTTTATAAAACAACAAATTAAGCGATATTTCTTCATCATTTCGAAAGAAAAACTGGTGTAGATAAGATTCTAGACAAATTTTCGACGCATTTGAGAGCTATTGCCCCCACAGCCACAATTAACTAACTTGTATTATGGTTAATGGGGACATCGATTAAGTAAAGTCAGGCCTGTTTCTCGACTGAGATAAGAGGCTAGTGGGGGAAATTCACTTCGTTATGACGATATTCACGCGCGCACTACACTGGACAGTCAA
Organism: uncultured Kiloniella sp.; assembly: GCF_937128705.1. GTDB lineage: Bacteria > Pseudomonadota > Alphaproteobacteria > Kiloniellales > Kiloniellaceae > Kiloniella. The sequence continues at coordinate 4,605 of NZ_CAKZMP010000334.1, forward strand.
CACAGGGGTAAAAGCAGCGAAACTCAGCTGTCTATTATTACTCTTTTCCTATGCAGCAGCGGCATCAACGAAGGTTGATGAGCAATTTTCCAAATCCAATATCCAGGCAGACCCAAATTTCGTAACTCCCAAAATTCTTAGTGACGAAGACATCAAGCTCTACACAAGAATTTTTTCCCGGCAGGAACAGGGACGCTGGCAAGGTGCTGACAAACTAATTGCTAAACTCGACAATAAAATTCTACTCGGCCATGTTCAGGCACAGAGATTCTTGCACCCAACAGCTTACAGATCAAAATACAAAGAGCTTAAATCATGGCTTGCGACCTATGCTGATCATCCGCAAGCTGATATCATCTACAAACTGGCCCTGCAAAGACGCCCAAAAAATTACAATTACCCTCAAAAACCCGTCCGCTTTAAAAGTGCCCCCTATCGCGCTTACGGAAAAAACTTCAATTACCGCTCGAACAAAAAACTGTCTAAATCTGACAAGACCAAAGCCAATCGCTTAAAAAGGCAGCTCCGCCGGAATGTTCTGAACACACGCCTATCCATTACCGAGGACGTTCTGAAATCTGCAAAGGCGAAACGGCTTCTTGACCCTATAGAAATAAACGAAACCTACGCACAGTTAGCTGCAGCTTGGTATTACTATGGAGAAGACAAAAAAGCTTATCAGCTGGCAAAAAAGGCAACTCAATCCAGAAAATATGTCCCCTCTGCTGACTGGATTGCGGGTCTCGCCGCGTGGCGTTTGAACAAAACCAAAGAAGCCCGCGACCATTTTGCATATCTTGCCAAGGCCTCGCGTAGTAATAGCTGGATGCGTTCATCAGGCGCTTACTGGGCCGCCCGCGCTAATTTGAAACTAAAACAGCCTCAAGATGTCAGCAAATACCTTTATCAAGCCGCAGAATATCCGAGAACATTCTACGGTATTCTCGCACGCAGAGCCCTTGGTCTTGAGTTAGCCTTTGATTACCAGTCACACCAATTAAATGAGATCACGGCCAAAACACTACAGAGCCACGCCCCAAGTAAAAGGGCTCTGGCTTTATTACAACTGGGACAGACGAAAGAAGCAAAGTCAGAATTAAGCCGTTTGATCGGCAGCATCGAAGGCAATGAAATACCCGCCTTCCTCCAGCTCACCGAACATTCCGGCATGCCTGAACTCGCCTTTCGCCTTGGCGCCAGATTGGCAGCAGAAGAAAAACAGGAAAAGCAAAACCCCGCTGAAAACAGAGGCGTCATAGATGCCGCCCTTTATCCTATCCCCAAATGGGAGCCGGAAGGTGGCTTTGAAATCGATCGTGCATTGGTCTTTGCTTTTATGCGACAAGAATCCTCGTTCAACCCAAACGCAAAAAGTCCTGATGGTGCCCGCGGCCTGTTGCAATTAATGCCTCAAACTGCAAGCTATATATCCAAAGAACAAAGCTTTCGCGGCAAAACACGAAATCAATTATTCGACCCCTCTCTTAATCTGGCTTTGGGGCAGAAGTATTTGGGCTATCTACTCAACCACAACTATGTTGAGGGTGACCTGTTTAAATTAGCGACGGCCTATAACGGCGGACCAGGAAATCTGGGCAAATGGGAGAGGAAAATTACCTATAATGATGATCCTCTTCTTTTCATAGAAAGCCTTCCGTCACGGGAAACCCGGCTGTTTATAGAACGTGTCCTGACCAACCTCTGGATTTACCGCGCCAGACTTGACCAATACTCGCCATCACTGGATACCCTTGCCGCTGGTCAATGGCCCAGATATGAAGCTCTAGACCCTTACAACAAAACCTCTGAATCGGACGTAGCAGAGAATGCCAAAGTTAGATGAAACCCGCCCCTTTTTACCCGTTAATATTGCGGTCATGACCATTTCGGATTCCCGTACAAAAGAAGATGATCGTTCCGGCGACATTCTGGAAAAGATGATTAAAGAAGACGGCCACAAGGTTTCTGCACGGTCTATCATCAAAGACGATATCGACGCCATTACGACACAACTTCAACATCATATTACCAACCCAGAAATAGATGTTATCATCACGACGGGCGGAACAGGTGTAACAGGGCGTGACACGACCCCAGAAGCGTTCAAAGCCGTTATGGAAAAAGAAATCGAAGGATTTGGCGAACTGTTCCGATGGATCAGCTATAGCAAAATCGGCACATCAACAATGCAAAGTAGAGCCATTGGCGGTGTCGCAAAAGGTACGTACCTTTTTGCCCTTCCCGGATCACCTTCAGCCTGTAAAGATGGCTGGGGAGAAATCCTGCGCTCACAGTTGGATAACCGTCATCGTCCCTGTAATCTGGTTGAATTGATGCCACGGTTACAAGAGCACTTGCCCCCTAAGAATTGATTTCGTCCAACGGCAGAACATCAAATCAAGTAAAGCTGACATCCTATGTTAAGCTGTGTTTATCCCCGACACAGAAGTGTACATAAGAATAAAAGAGTATCATGGAACATCACAGCGGTAGTTTAACAGGTCTGGCGATAGTTGTTGTTGCAGCACTTGCCTGTGGCATTGCCATGCGAAAATTCAAACAGCCGCCTGTGCTCGGTTATATTCTGGCGGGTGTCTTTTTAGGCCCCTCAGGACTGGCGCTTGTAGAAGACAGAGATAATATCTCTACCCTAGCAGAGCTTGGCGTTTTAATGCTGCTTTTTGTTATCGGCATGAACCTGTCCTTACGCGGCATCAAAGAAGTATGGCAAGTCGCCGTTATAACCACCGCGGCACAGATCGGCGTCGGTGTCGGCGGGATGTGGCTGCTTGGTCAGTATATGGGATGGAGCTTCGAACTAATCCTGTTCTTCGGCTTTGTTTTTGCGCTCTCTAGCACAGCTGTTGCAGTGAAGATGCTACAGGAAATCAATGAATACGGTACCCGAATTGGTCAAGTAACCATTGGCATATTGATTGCGCAGGATCTTGCCGTCGTCCCCATGATGCTTTTTGTCAGCTCTTTTGGCTCAGAAGGTGGTATTGGCACCTCTGCCTTTATAAAAGTTGGCGTCTCCATCGGCATACTCGTCCTGCTGTTTATCTTCTTGAGTAAAAAACGAGGATTACAAATCCCCTTTGCCCGTTCAATTGGCGATAATGAAGACCTCACCCCCCTTGCGGGAATGGCCTTTTGTTTTGGTGCCTCTGCCCTTTCAGGCCTGATTGGGTTATCCGCCGCCTATGGGGCATTTTTAGCAGGGCTTATTCTTGGAAATTCGGCGAGCCAAAAAGTCATGTCCCGACAGGTCGCACCGATTCAAAGCATCCTGTTGATGGTCTTTTTCCTCTCCATCGGCATGCTTCTCGATGCCCAATACATATGGGACAATCTCGGACTTGTGTTCTTCCTCGTGCTGTTTGTTGCGCTCTTTAAAACCGCCCTCAACATTACCTTGATCAGGTTCCTTGGCGAAACCTGGCCACGTGCTTTCCTATCTGGCTCTATCCTTGCACAATTGGGTGAGTTCTCATTTATCCTCGCAGCCCTTGGGGTCGGCGCTGGTGTTCTGGATGATGAAAACTATCGACTGGTTGTCTCCGTTACCGTGATCTCTCTTTTCACCAGTCCCTTCTGGCTCTTTACAGCCCGAAGGCTACACCGAATCACCCAGCTTGGAATCACCTCTGGTGCCGAAACCATGCGCCTAACATATGGCCCAGAAGTTGGTGCCATCATTCGAACATCAAGCCTTGCAGAGAAAATACTACTGCGCACAGGGCAGAGCGTTTTGATGAAATGGTTTCCTAAGCTTCAAGAACGCTTACTCCGCCCAAAGTCCAGTGATGATGCCCCAATTTCAAGTTCCACTCCAAGTCAGGACAGCATTCCGGCACCAGAACCTGAAACCATGCCTGATTCGTCAAAAGACGAGCCCGAAACAGGCAATAACAAGCAAACCAACAAAAAGTAAGCGTTCATGCCTGACTTTTCGAGAGAACAAGAATTTGATCAAGAGTTCGGCACAAACAACGCCATAATCGTTGGTGTTGATGAAGTAGGGCGTGGCCCATGGGCCGGCCCAGTGGTTGCCGGGGCCGCATGGTTAGACCGCCAAAAAGTATCGGATGATTTAATTTCAAAGCTCGACGATTCCAAAAAGCTTTCCGTCAAAAAACGAGAAGACATAAATGACCAGCTTTACGATTTACATCAACAGGGCGTCATCAACCTCGCCCTTGGCGAAGCCAGCTGTGAAGAGATTGATGAGCTAAATATTCTTCAGGCATCCATGCTGGCGATGCAACGAGCTGTCGCAAACTTAGGGATCACACCACAGGCCATTTTGGTCGATGGCAACAAAATTCCAGAATTCCCCTGCCCTGCAAAAGCGGTGATCAAAGGCGACAGCATTAGCCTGTCCATCGCTGCCGCATCTATCATTGCAAAAGTGAATCGGGACCATCAGATGTTTGAATTATCGATTCAGTACCCAGGTTACGGGTGGGAAAAGAATCAGGGCTATGGAACGGCTCAACATAGGGCCGCACTACTAGATCTTGGGGTTACCCCTGCACACCGCCGCACATTTCGTCCAATAAGAGAGCGACTCGAGCTAAACGACTGACTCCAATGACTCTTTACTTGACTCTTCCGACAAAAAATACTTGACCGCGACTCCACAGTGACTCAAGATAGGGGACTCGAGTCAAGAGGAGTCTGCTTTAGTGAAGAAGAATGTTGTCCATCTCGGTGAGTGCGTCGAGATCATGAACAGTCTACCCGAAAAGTCTGTTGATGTGATCTTTGCGGATCCCCCGTATAACCTGCAATTGGCGGGTGAGCTAACACGTCCGGACAACTCCAAAGTTGATGCCGTCAATAATGACTGGGACAAGTTCGACAGTTTTCGTGCTTATGACGAATTCACGTGGAATTGGCTCAAAGCTGCACGTCGTGTTCTAAAGGAAAACGGAACACTTTGGGTTATTGGCAGTTACCACAACATATACCGCGTTGGTGCGCTCCTCCAAAATCTCGACTACTGGATGCTGAACGACGTGATTTGGCGCAAATCGAACCCGATGCCGAATTTCCGTGGCAGACGCTTTACCAACGCGCACGAGACAATGATCTGGGTCGCCAAGAACAAGAGTTCAAAATACACTTTCAATTATGAATCCATGAAGGCCCTGAACGACGACATTCAAATGCGCAGCGACTGGTTATTGCCAATTTGTAATGGCGGCGAACGCTTGAAAAATAGCGAAGGTGACAAAGCGCATCCTACTCAGAAGCCAGAATCTCTTCTACATCGCGTTATTCTTTCTTCGACAAAGCCCGGTGATGTTATTCTCGACCCCTTCTTTGGCACAGGTACGACAGGTGCTGTAGCAAAAAAACTCGGCAGACAATTCATTGGCATTGAGCAAGATCAGGAATACGTCAAAATTGCGAAAAAACGTATTTCTCAGGTTAAGCAGTTGGATGACATCAACCTTGTCTCCATCGAACAAAAACGCGAACAACCCCGTATTCCTTTCGGAACACTTATTGAACGCGGCCTGCTTGAGCCAGGTACAACACTTTACGGCCCGAAAAAGAAATACTCGGCAAAAGTACGCGCAGACGGCAGCCTGATATCAAATGAATTCCAAGGTTCGATCCACAAAGTAGGTGCCATGGTGCAAGGCGCATCAGCCTGTAACGGCTGGACCTATTGGCACATGGACGCCGAAGGCCGGGAAGTCTGTATCGACGTCCTCCGCCAACAAGTCCGCGCTGAAATGACTAACTAAAAAATATTTTACCTCAATAAGAAAAGCCTGCTTCTGCGGGCTTTTCTTATTTTTGAAGTGAATACTTTGCTTCAGAACAATAAAATTCCAGAGCCATCTATAATATCATTGATCAGGGCAAGATAGAGCTAGATATAATCAGCATGATGGAGGATTTTTTTCATGACCGTTGGCAGGGCCAGCGCTGCAAAATCTGATTTATGCGCCCACTTTCCCTGCACCGCTTTTGCCACCTCATCATGATCCCGAGATACCTTTGCGGTCAAAACCGTGATCTCGAAATGAAAATGTGTGAAGGTATGCTTCACTATGCCATCTAACTCGGTCCATTGTGACAACTGGTCAAGCCCGGGTTCTCGCTCTGCGTTTCCCTGCACGATCCAATTCCCTGTTGGTACTTCTGTCATCCCCCCCAGCAACCCCTTTTCCGGTCGTCGTCTTAATAAGGCGCCTCTTTCCTCTGACAAGAAAAGATAAGCATAGGCACGGCGAGTAGGCTTTTCTTTTTTTGGTGCTTTCTTGGGTAAATCTTCAGCAATACCGGACTTTCGGCCCAAACAATCAGTTTGAATTGGGCAGATTACGCACCCCGGTGATCGTGGTGTACATATGGTTGCCCCCAGATCCATCATCGCTTGCGCATAATCGCCGGCTCGTTCATTCGGCGTTTGTTTTTGGGCGCACTCTTTCATTTGAGGTTTTACGCCCGGCAATGGATCTTCGAGTGCATAGTACCGAGCAATCACACGCTCAACATTACCATCGACAACGGTCGTCGGACGATCAAAGGAAATAGCCGCAATCGCAGCGGCAGTATACGGGCCAACACCAGGGAGCTTGAGCAAGCCTTCTTCTGTATCTGGAAAAATTCCGCCCAGCTCTTCGGCAACAACCTTGGCACATTTGTGTAGATTTCGTGCTCGAGCGTAATACCCCAACCCCGCCCACGCACTCAGAATATTGTCCAGCTCTTCTGAGGCCAGATCATGTATTGATGGCCAGGCCATCAAAAACTTTTCGTAATAACCTTTAACCGTCGCCACTGTCGTCTGCTGGAGCATGATTTCACTCAACCATACACGGTAAGGGTCAGCGAAAAGTAAATCAGGATTACTACGTTTTTGCCGAGGAGATAGGCGCCATGGCAACTCACGAGCATGCCTATCATACCACGGTAATAATTCTTCTGCGATCATTTGAACCAAAACAGCAACCTGTATTCTATTCATTTACCGCTCGGCCAACGATGTCCCGAGCACAGATTTTAAACTTAAATTTTACGAATCGGTTCTGTTTTCACCGACCGCCCCGCTATACTCCTTCCCATATACAGTCAGATCAACTAAAGAAGAACGCACCCTCGCAAGAAAGCCAAACAACCCCGAGAGCAAAGCACCCTGATGAGCCATGGCAAAAACCACCAAGTCTCGAAAAACAAAAGGCGCCCAGAACAAAAAATCAACGCCTAAAGACACTAAAATTCCTGAGATCCCAAGCCGTCGGCGCAAATCTATGCAACCGATAGCAGCCACCTTGCCCATGCTGACAAAACGCATTACTGGGAAACGAGGTTTTGCCGAAGCTGGGCTTATTGAAGACTGGGGTATAATTGTGGGCAAAGAACTGGCCAACCAGTGCTTGCCAGTAAAACTACGCTATCCAAGCCAAGGTATCAGGAATGACGGCACCCTGCTCATTAAAGCGGACCCGGCTTTTGCGCTGGCAATTCAACAACAAACGCCACAGATAATCGAACGCGTGAACAGCCACTTTGGCTATCGCGCGATTTCCCGTATATCCCTTCAGCAAGGCCCCTTATACAAACCAGATAAAAAACAGGCGCCAGAAATTCCCAAACTATCCCTCCAAGAACAACAGGACATAAAGAAAGAGTTCTCCAATGTTGGAAATGAAGCGCTAAGAACATCTCTTGAAAGGTTGGCCGCAACAACACGGGCTAAAGGCAAGATCAACAAATAGTGAACAGGACACATTGCCCTATTGCCGCCATAGTTATCTCTAGACTAGGGTAGGGACAAATTTATATCGATTTCGACACAGACTTCGCAGTTCAGGAATATTACAGACTATGAACAGACGGCTTTTTATCCGCAACGCAGCGGCTTTTGCGTTCAGCTTTCCGCTTGCCGCTTCTCTTACCAACATTTCTTCAGCCCAAGCCGCTGGCGAAGTAACAGAAAATGACCGCATTCTCGGTGATACAAATGCACCTATTACCATAATAGAATACGCATCCCTCACCTGTCCGCATTGCGCAGATTTCCACACCGGTACCTTGCCAGAGGTAAAGAAAAACTGGATTGATACCGGCAAAGCCCGCTTGGTCTATCGTCATATGCCGCTGGATGGTGTTGCTCTGCGCGGCGCAGCCGTTGCTGAATGCCTGGAAGGCGATCGATACTTCTCTTTCCTTGGTTTACTTTTTCAGCAACAACAAACATGGGCCTTTGGCGGTGCTGCGAAAGAAGGCCTTCAGAAAATGGCTCTTCTTGCTGGCATGAATAATGAGCGTTTTGAAGAATGCTTTAATGATGAAGCAACTCTGCGTCGTATTGTGACCCAGGCTCAAGAAGGCAAAACCTCTTTTGGTATCAGTTCAACACCAAGCTTTGTCATTAATGGCGAGGTATTTGCTGGTGGCCGCGACTATGATGCGATGAACGATATTCTGGAAGACGCTCTATAAATCGGAAATAAGCTTCCTTAAGAACAAAGGCCTCATGATCTTCATGAGGCCTTTTGTTTTAGCACTGCCCCGATACTGTTGCAGAAGATCATTCATAGAGTTACAGTTTTCCCTATGACATCCGAAAAAACGGTGCTTACTCAAAGATTCAGGGCATTTATTTCCACGACAAACCTGATCTTGCAGGGGGACTACAAACAAAATCAGGGATTCGTGGGCATTGGTTCAGTTTAATAAGCTACGCCTCAGCGGATTTAAATCTTTTGTTGATCAGACCGAACTCCTGATCTCTTCAGGCATGACCGGAATTGTCGGCCCAAACGGGTGTGGAAAATCCAATCTGGTCGAAGCCCTGCGCTGGGTTATGGGTGAAACATCGGCCAAACGGATGCGTGGCAGTGAGATGGATGATGTCATCTTCGCCGGATCAGCCACTCGTCCGGCCAGAAATATCGCCGAAGTCTCTTTATTGCTCGATAATCGCGACAGAACGGCCCCTGCCGCTTTTAATGAATACGATGATATCGAAGTTGTTCGCCGAATATCCCGTGGAAGCGGCTCAAACTACAAAGTGAATGGCAAGGATGTACGCGCACGTGACGTTCAGCTTTTATTTGCCGATGCTGCAAGCGGATCACAATCCACCGCACTGGTCAGTCAAGGGCGGATTGGCGAGATTATCAATGCAAAACCCACGAGTAGACGTGGTCTACTGGAAGAAGCCGCGGGAATAACCGGCTTACATTCACGCCGACACGAAGCAGAGTTACGACTAAGGGCCGCCGAAACAAACCTTGAACGTCTTGAAGATGTCATCACAACGCTCGACACACAGCTTCAGGGTTTAAAAAAACAGGCAAGGCAGGCGAATCGTTACCGAAGTCTTGCCCAACTTATTCGACAACACGAAGCAATCCTGCTGCATTATGAATCAGTGGATGCAAAAAAAGCCCAAAGCGATGCACTTGATGTTTTAAAAGCCTCACAGAAAGACGTTTCTCAAAAAACAGCTATCACGGCACAAAAATCCCGTACCCAGGTCGAGGTTGCGGCCAGTTTACCCACTCTTCGAGAAGCGGAAACATCACAGTCATCAAAACATCAAAGATTATTGATCAACCAAGAAACACTGCAAAGAGAAGAAGAACAGGCGATTGAAGCGCTCAACAAATCAACAGATCTATTATCCCAACTCAAAAAAGATAGAGAACGCGCAACAAACATTAATGCTGATGCTCTAGAGGCTGAGGAACGGCTCAAGCAAGAACGCGAGTTCATTAAAGAGAAAAACAAGACTGTTCACACCGATCAACAAGATCTGGAGAACGTCTGTAAAAAGCACGCACAAACGATATCTGAAATTGATCACGCCATCTCAAACATCAACAGCCAAATCGCAGCAAACGAAGCGCAATCAACTGCCCTGAGAAGGCGTCAAAACGAGCTAAAAGACCTGATCACCCGACAATCATCACAACTGCGCCAACAAGAGGCCCAGCACAAACATCTTGTTTCTCAGCAAGAAAGCCGCGCAAGCCTTATCGAAGCAGAACGAGAATTGGAAACCGCAGAGAAGAAACTTCTTATCGCAAAAGAAACCTCGGATACCATAGAAAAGGAAGTTCAAGACAAGCGTCATGCAGAAGAACAAGCGCGTGACGCTAATCAAGATGCACAAAGTGAGCTCAACCAAATCAACGCAGAAATCCGCGCCCTGAATGAACTTTTAAAAGGAGCGTCATCCTCTGTTTCTGACCCGATCCTTGATGAACTCTCTGTTAAAGCAGGTTACGAAAAAGCATTGGGTGCTGCCTTGGGTGAAGACCTAAACGCGGGATCCCAAGAAGAAGCGGTTGCTCACTGGCACGATATTCCCATGCGCACAGACCTCCCCACACTTCCCGAGGGAATAGTCCCCCTTCTCAATTTTGTGCAATCACCCGACCGTCTTCATGCCAGACTGTCACAGATCGGCCTTGTAGAGACCCGCACCATTAATGAAGAACTGTATGCCCAATTGGCCCCAGGTCAAAGACTGGTATCAAAAGAAGGTACCTTGTGGCGGTGGGATGGCCTGACCGTCAGAGACGATGCACCCTCAACAGCAGCCGTGAAGCTGGAATATAAAAACCGTCTGAAAGGGCTTGAGAAAGAAAAAGCAAAAATTGAATCACATAGTATAAAAGCAAAAGAGTATTTCATCGCAACAAAGCAAGCTCTGGATAAAAGCCTCGAAGACGAAAAACTTGCCCGGCAAACCCTGAACAATGCCCACAACGACGTTTCCGCAGCCA
>NZ_CAKZMP010000335.1 GCF_937128705.1 uncultured Kiloniella sp.
CGATATCTCCCCAAGGGAAATGGCGATGCTGGATTTCGCCCTCAAGGTATCCAACAATGCCCAGGCAACCAACGACGCAGACTTTGAAGCCCTTCATGCCCATGGCTTTAGTGATGAAGATATCTGGGACATCGCCGCCATAACCGCCCTCTTCGGCCTCAGCAACCGCATGGCCAACTTTACCTCCATACGCCCGAATGATGAATTTTATTCTATGGGACGGGGGCTTTAGCTTTTATTTGGGACAAAACAAAACCCCAAGGCAGGTTACCTTGGGGTTTTCATTATGGCGGAGAGAGAGGGATTCGAACCCTCGATACGCGTTAACGTATACACACTTTCCAGGCGTGCGCCTTCAGCCACTCGGCCACCTCTCCAGCATTATAGGGCACCCTTGGGTGCGAGGCGGAACTTAATGGGTATGGGCAGAGGATGCAACCATTTTTTGCACCAGATAAGCACACCATTTATTGAAGTCGCGCCGAAGCTGTTAAGTCTTGATTTTGACAGACAAAATTTCTTTACTCGCCCTTATGCTGTTAAGCTGTATGCTGGCATTAGAAACAGCATAATTAGAGCTGAAATTTTATTAGAATAGGAAAAGTATGACATTCGTCCTACGGATACTTGGTTGGGTCTTTCTGGCAATTGCTCTTGCCTCGCTCGCCTTTGATCTCTTCCCCTTGATGGAACAAGGCAGCTTTCAGCTCTCGCTGTTGGGGGAAAACTGGTTTGCGGTGCACCCCGGCTCTCTCAATTTATTGCAGGCGGTTACCGAACGCTATATCGGTCTATGGCTATGGGATGATGTCTTCTCGCCTCTACTCTTTCTCCCTACCCTTGTTTTCGGCCTGGTCGCTGCCGTGATCTTCTTGATACCCGGTTATCTGTTTAAAAATAGCCGTAGAAGACGACGTCGTTAAAAATTTTCGCATAAAACACATATAAAAAAAGCTCTGATCGATAATCTGTCATAAACAGGAAAAATCAGTCAGAGCTTTATCTTTAACAGCACTTTAAAACGCAGATTCTAGTCGTCACCCATCTTAAGGGCAGCAAGGAAAGCCGTCTGCGGGATTTCAACATTCCCGACCTGACGCATGCGCTTCTTACCTGCTTTTTGTTTTTCCAGAAGCTTACGTTTACGCGAAACGTCACCACCATAACATTTGGCAGTCACATCCTTACGCATGGCTGAAATGGTCTCACGCGCAACGATCTTGCCGCCAATTGCTGCCTGAACAGCAATTTTGAACAATTGGCGCGGGATCAGACTTTTCAAACGCTCACAAAGGATACGTCCACGTGGTTCTGCCTGAGAACGGTGCACGATGATTGACAGAGAATCCACTGGCTCAGAATTCACCAGAATGGAAACCTTCACCAGTTCGTTTTCTTCATAGCCTTCGATGGAATAATCAAAGCTGGCATAACCACGAGAAATGGATTTCAGACGATCATAAAAATCGAACACCACTTCGTTCAACGGCAGCTTGTAAACAATCATGGCACGACTGCCCACATAGGTCAGTTCTTGCTGAATACCACGGCGATCTTCGCAAAGCTTCAACACCTGTCCCAGATAATCATCTGGCACCAGAATATTTGCTTTGATCCACGGCTCTTCAATGTGATCAATCTTGACCACATCTGGGAAGTCAGCCGGGTTGTGCAATTCCATCAATGAACCGTCCGTCATGTGGATTTTGTAAACCACACTCGGTGCCGTCGTGATTAGGTCGAGGTTAAATTCGCGTTCCAGACGTTCCTGAATAATCTCAAGATGCAAAAGACCAAGGAAACCACAGCGGAAGCCAAAGCCAAGCGCAGCAGAAGATTCTGGCTCGAAATGGAACGATGCATCATTCAGCGCCAGCTTGCCAAGGCTATCACGCAACATTTCGTAATCATTAGCATCAATCGGGAAGAGACCACAGAACACCACAGGCACAGAAGGCTTAAAGCCCGCCAACGGTTCAACAGCGAGGTTCTTTTCGTCTGTGATGGTATCCCCGACCTTGGTATCGGTAATTTGTTTGATACCCGCCGTGATATAGCCGATTTCACCAGCGCGGAGCTCTTTGAGCTTGGTCAGTTTTGGTGAGAAAGCACCAACAGCATCCACAAGGTGCGTGGTTCCCGTTCCCATCATGCGGATTTTCATACCCGGTTTA
>NZ_CAKZMP010000336.1 GCF_937128705.1 uncultured Kiloniella sp.
CGGGCCCCAACCCATTATCTTTTGATTGCCCATCACGAAGTTTACGACATCCTCAGCTACCACCCGCCAGAAGTAACCGAGCTTGAACCCGATGCCCTGCTCCATCAGGATCAAGATATGGAACAGGGCTTTTCAATCTGGGATCTGGTGTAGAGTTATCTGCTCAAGGCAAGCCACGTTGCCAAGCCAACAAAAATAACGCCACACAGCCCATCAGAATAAGACGGGCTTTATCTTTATGTGATAAGGCGATTATGTACCAATGAATTTTTGTGATAATGTGGATAAGATAAACTTGGCGATCAAGTATTTATATCAATGCAATAGAAATGAATATATCACCCCGTACTATTCATTGATATTCAAATTTCTTTTGACAACCAATGTTATCTTTCCATTCGCACGCCTGCGCAAATAGCTGCTTTGCCTTGTTTAGATCTTTTCGCACAGTCCGACCTTCTGCATACATAATGCCTAATTGAGAGCATCCCAGGGCAACACCTGTGTCACAGGCAATTTGGAAAAGATCAAATGCAGTTTGGTCATTGGCCTGAACACCCCGGCCAGATGCATACATACGCCCTAACTCCGCGCACCCAACAGCAAGCCTTTCATTACAAATCCCACGGAAATAGGATAAGGCTTTTGCATAATCAGGCGTAAAATAATACCCGGAGTTATTGATGTCGCCGAGTGCCAGGCAGCTCCAAGGGTGTTCTTTTACACAAGATTTTTCATAAAGCTTTATAGCCTTGTTAATATCTTTATTTGCAACTCTGAACTGATAATAAAACGCCATCTGATAGCACCCTTCTGCACCATCAGCATTACAGGCTTTTTCATAGTAAAAAATAGATTTTTTGCTATCCTGTGGAACGCCCACTCCGCTCCAATACCATTCCCCAAGATTTGTGCAGGCTTGTACGTTTTTTCCATCACAGGATTTTTTTGACAATAATATCCCGGTTTTCCGATGTTTTTCACCCAGCTTACCTGTGGTATAAAGCTCCCCTAAATACCCACAAGCTCGTGTATATTTTGCATCACAAGACTGTTTTAAATATATCTCTGCCTTTTCGTAGTTTCTATATTCACCACGCTCATTTGCATACAGTCGTCCGAGATTATAACATCCCATGCGATTTTTACCCTCGCATGCCATTGTATAATACAGCAGAGAAAAATCAGGATCGAGTTCAACACCAATGCCGTGTTCGTAATAATATCCCGTTGTATTACAATCATCTAAATTTCCTGAAAGACAGGAACTTTCAAATGAGGTGAATGCTTCGCTCGCATTATTTTCGGCCTTGGCAACGTCAAAAATGAGTAGAACCCAAACAAGACTAACAAGCCTTATTAAAATCGTTTTAAGTCCAAGCATTTTTTCTCCACAACAGACAGAAAATATCAATTAAAAAAATTTAAACCAAAACTAAAACAATCAAAAGAAGTAAGTGTCATACTCCCCGCCAACGCAGGACCCGTTTTTCAATCAATCCGATAGCTGAATTTACAAGCACGCCAAGGATTGAGAGGATGGCAACACCTGTGAAAAGGCGTTCAAGGTCGTAAAGGGATCCGGCTTGAAGGATGTAAGCACCGATGCCGTATTCTGCGCCCAGCATTTCCGCGGCAACCAACAGGATAATGGCGATGGCAAGCCCGATACGCAGGCCCGACAAAATACCCGCCATGGCACCCGGCAGGACGATTTTGCGAACGATGGAAAACCACGAGAGGTTAAAGCTCTGTCCCATGCGGATCAAGCCCCGGTCCACATTGTCCACGGCCCCATAGGTGGCCACAACCATCGGCGTGAAAGTCCCAAAGGCGATCAGGGCGTATTTGGATGCTTCGTCAATACCAAACCAGATCACAAAAAGCGGTAGTAACGCGATCTTTGGCACAGGGAAAAGCGCCGCGATCAAGGGAACCAGCCCCGCCCGAACATAGGAGAACAGGCCGATGGCAATGCCCAGACTAACGCCCATTAAACTACCGATAGCAGCCCCGATGACAAAGCGCGTAAAGCTGGGGACCAAATGCGTCCACAACAACCCAGAATTATAAAGCTCGACAAAGGTATTAAAAACATCCGATGGTTTGGGCATGGTCAGGGCCGAAATAAACCCGATGCGGGTTCCTGCCTCTAGAAAAGCAATCAGGATAAAGAACACCACAAATCCCATCCACGGACGGGATACCGGGGCAAAGCCGCCACCGCGAAAAGGGACAGGCTGTCCTTTGGTTTGGCTCCTTTGTTCTGGCGCTTTAACTGGTGTATTTGGGGCACCAGTATTTGGTACAGAAACATAGGGATCGCGTGTATTCATTCTTGAATTCGGTTCGAATGTTTGTTTGGTATTATTAGACTTTAAATTCTCGGGCTGTGACTTCTCGGGTTTTGTCTTCTCAGGCATTGATCAGCTCCGCATCTGCGGCCATGGCCTCGTCCCGCATCATCTGCCACAGGGCGTTTTGCTGTTGTTCCAAATCCGGGTCGGCGTGTCTGCGTTCTGACAAGGGTTTATCAATGTTCACGATCTCGCGGATTTCCCCCGGACGACGGGAAAGCACCACAATCCTGTGTCCCAACCGTACTGCCTCGGCCAGATTGTGGGTCACATACACAGCAGTAAAGGGCTGACGGGTCCAAAGCGAGACAATATCGTCCATCAAAAGTTCACGGGTTTGGCTGTCCAGCGCCGAGAGTGGCTCATCCATCAACATAACAGCGGGGTTCACCGCCAGCGCGCGGGCAATAGCCACTCGCTGTTTCATACCGCCAGAAATCTGCTTGGGAAAGACATCGGCAAAATCGCTGAGCTTACAACGCGCAAGAACATCGTTGATAATTTCTTGGCTTTCGGCCTGACCAATGCCGTGATCTTCCAAAACCAATGAAATGTTTCCGGCCACAGTGCGCCACGGCAACAGGGCAAAGTCCTGAAACACATAAGTCAACGGATTGAGGCACCCCTCGGGCGTATTCCCGACCTGAAGAATATCGCCCAAAGTGGGCCGTTCCAGCCCCCCGAGCAACCGCAACAGTGTTGATTTCCCACAACCGGACGGCCCGACTATACAAACGATCTGTCCCGATGCAATATCCAGATTTATATCGCGCAGGACTTCTCTGTCGCCATAGGTATGATGAATGCCCGCCAGTTTAATATCCATAGAACCAATTTCTTACAATTAAACAAAAGCAGCGGAGTATAAACTCCGCCGCCTAAAATCAACCACCGACAGGACATTGAAACTAAGGTCACTTGCCAAGAGATTGACAGATAATCAATCGCCCGTCGATTGGGTCACTAGTAAATCAATCAGTGACCCATAAACGAGGACAATGCCCTTAAAGGGTTTTCACGTAGCTGCTATCAATCAGCTGATCCAGACCGATCGTACCACTTACCAGATTTTCAGACTTGAACCAGTTCAGTTGTTTTTCAATGGAACCCGCATTCATTGCCACACCAGGATTCAAACGCATAGATCCATTAATGATGGACTTAGCCGCCTTTTCCCGTGGTTTATCGGCATAGACATACTGGTGGATCAGATCGACCATTTCTTCGCGCCCCGCATCGCCCAGCGTGCCATCAACCATGGCGGCGTTATAATCGGCGATGCCTTTGCTGTAAGCCGCGATAAAATTCTTGGTCATTTCCGGCTCTTCCGCCGCATTCTTGGCAGAGGTAAAAGCAGTCGTAACCTGATAATCTGGCAGATAGTCTGACACATCGCCAATGATATGAACTGCGCCAGACCCAGCCAGTGGCTTGGCAATATGTGGCACAATAGACCAAGCATCAATCTGTCCGGTTTTCAGCGCACCGATAATGGCCCCGACCTTTTGAAGCGGCTTGAATTTCAGGGCAACGCCTTCTTTCGCAGCAATTTGAGAACCCATGTAATGGAAAGATGATCCGGCGGTGGTCATGCCAAAGGTCTTGCCATCCAGTTTGTCCGGCGATGTTACCCCGGCCTTGAAGGCTGCGTCAGATACCAGTATTTTCTGGCCATCAATGCCCTGTTCTTCTGACAGCACACCACCGATAACTTTGATCGCGCCTTTATCAGCCAGTGAAATCAACCCACCGGAAATGGC
>NZ_CAKZMP010000337.1 GCF_937128705.1 uncultured Kiloniella sp.
TGATTGGCATGGACGTAGGGCAAGTGCAGGACGTTTGCCGCCGACTGGCTTCCCAAGAACAAACAAATTTAATTAAATCATAAGGCGATATCATATGTTGATATCGCCTTTTACTTTGTCCTTTTATTCTTGACTTAAAGCTACGTGCTTCTTCCCTAGAGAAAATAGATGCGTTATATAAAGAATTAAACCGCCTGCCAATAACCCCCAAAAAGCACCAGAAATTCCAAAAAAAGTAACACCAGAGGCCGTGATAAGAAAGGTAACAGCCGATGCTTCTCTGATATCAGGGGCATTAAATGCAGCCAGCGCAGCATTGGAAAAAGCACCGATCAAAGCAAGTCCGGCTACAGCCGCAATCAATATGCCGGGGGCAATAACAGCAAATGTTGTCACAAGCCCGGAAAGTAAGCCAAATACGATATAACCAAGACCACTTATAACCGCAGACCAATAACGTTTTGTCGGATCCGGATGAGCATCCTCGCTCGCACACATTGCTGCTGTAATAGCTGCCAGATTAACGGCATGCCCCCCGAAAAGCGCACTGATACCGGAAAATAATCCCGTAATCGCAATAAGAGGCCCTGAGTTTGGCTCATAGTTATGAATTTTTAAAACCGCAATACCAGGTACATTTTGCGAAGCCATTGTTACAATGAAAAGGGGAATGGTAATCCCGATTAAACCAGCCAAACTAAATTCAGGGAAGACCATTGTAAACGAAGGTACGATATTACTGAAAAGTTCGTTTTTATTGGCTGTCGTAAAATCGATACCAAAAACCATAATAAGAATTAAAGCGGTTAGGGCTGCTGGAACGGCAAGCAATTTATTTATACGGCCAGCTATGATCCAGGCTAACAATATACAAAGTCCGAATAATGGTTTTTCCGCAATTGCTTTGATAGGTGCCAAACATAAACCGAGCAAAATCCCAGCAAGCATTGCATTGGCAAGGGCAGAGGGGATCTTATTGACTGCTCTCCCCAGTGGTTTCCACAGCCCAGCAATCACAAATAAAATCGCACAAAGAATAAATGAACCAGCCGCAATAGAAAAACCACCAGGCACAGTGCTTGTACTCGCCAATAACGCTGCACCGGGTGTCGACCAAGCGACGCTAATGGGAAGCTTACTGTATAGGCTAAGAACAATGGCACATGCCCCCATCGCGATGGATAAAATCATTAACGCAGTTGCTGCTTGTTCTTCCGAAGCCCCAACAGCTCTTATGCCCTGAAGAACAACAGCAAATGAGCTTGCAAACCCTACAAAAGCAACTAACAATCCCATAAATGTGCTTTGTAATGATAAGTCGCGTAACATATTCATTTTCTTTGCCTTTATAGATACGTTTAATTTTTTTTGCTATTTTTACGTATAAATTTTTGTTCCAAAACGGTTTTACCCCATTGATCTCCTGAATATTCATTGACCAGAACAAATCCATTTTTTTCATATAGATTGCGGGCAGCATCCAAGCCCTTAAAAGTCCAGAGATGTATTTCCTTAAAACCTCTTTCATCACAAAATTTCAAGGCATGGTTAAGCAGGGTTTTTCCCAAACCTTTTGGCCTTCCCTGACTTTCAACAATAAACCATCTTAGGTGAGCAATATTTTTGCCAAGATCTTGACCATCAATAGCAATAGATCCGATTATTTTGTTTTTATACGTGACTGACCATATCGCGTTCTCTTCACTCCCCAGTCGAGGAAAAAAATCACCAAGACCTTTTGTTACCGTAGTTTCAAAAGCGTCATCAAAACCAGCAAATTCAGAATAGTAATGAGCATGCATTTCAATAATACGGCCAATCAACCCAGTTTTATGGCCTTGTGCAATCTCAACAGGATATTCTTTTTGTAAGCCTGATTTTTGATCTTTTTTTAAGCGGCAATTTTTTAGAGCATTACTATATTTATGTAATCCTTGTGCAATCTCAGCTGTACTCGATTGCGGTAATGTCGTGAGTGCAGCAACCACTTGTTGCTCTGCAAATTTAGTTATTTGTTGAACTGTATTTTTACCTTGGGGTGTAAGTTGTATAATTTTTTTTCTTATATCTGTTGAAGAAGGAGATTCATAAAGTTCTCCTCTCGTGATCAGATTTTTGATCAAGCGGCTGATTGTAGATTTTTCAAGCAGTAAAATATCAGACAGATCCCTTGCGTATATCGTATCTGCGTTTCCGATTTCGACAAGAGCATGAACTTGTGACGCGGTTAAGTCTGTTCCTGCGATTGTTTTATTCAAAAAACCAAGTTCACGGATAAGGTTTCGTGAATATTCGCGAATGTCTTGTATTATTTCCCAAGGTATATCTGTCATTATTCGACCCAATATAGTTGCTTTATGCAACTATATACAGTTTCATCAAGAAAGGAATGGGTATTTTTTGTATATTATAGATAATAAATAAAATTATAGATTAAAAATTTCGACTATAAAACAAAAAAAGCCGCTGAAGTTTTCCTCAACGGCTTTTTTGATTGATCTTTGGGGTTTTGTTTTAGCCAAAGATGACTTTTGGTAACCATGTTGCCAGTTCTGGGAAGATTGCCAGAATAAGCAAAGCAATGATCTGTATAAAGACAAAGGGAATGACGCCTTTGTAGATCTGCATGGTGGTCACTTCCTTTGGTGCGACACCCCTTAGATAGAAGAGCGCGAAACCAAAGGGTGGGGTGAGGAAGGATGTCTGCAGGTTCATAGCCATCATCACACCCAACCATACGGGGCTGATATCACTCATCAAGAGGATCGGAGCCACAATTGGCACGACCACAAAGGTGATTTCGATGAAGTCCAAGAAGAAGCCGAGAACGAACATCACCAACATAACGATGACGAGGGCACCATAGGTTCCACCTGGCATCTGGCTGAGGAATTCGTGCACCATGTCATCACCGCCAAGGCCTCTGAAGACCAGCGAGAAGACCGATGCCCCGATTAGAATCACAAAGACCATAGAAGAGATTTCCATGGTTGAGCGCATAATCGGACGCAGGATATTGGTGCGCCATACCCGACCGAGAGATACGAGTATTCCCCAGATGAGACCAACAGAAGCAAACCCTGCGGCAATAATGGCGATCATATCCATGGTCGGGATTTCATTTCTGGAAACCCGCAGGTCAAAGAAAGAAATCAGCACCAGCATAAAGAGCAGGCAAAGGGTTGCGATGATGGTCGGGCGACGGCTGCCAAAGTCCATAAAGTCAAATGGTGACGTGCGGTCGGCATGTTCCAGCAAGCCCAGTTCCTGTGTCCGCATCCCTGCGAGCAAGAGAGAACCAATGGCGCCCACAGCCGCAGCTTCGGTCGGGGTTGCAATCCCGGATAGGATAGAGCCGAGAACAGAGACGATCAGGGCCACAGGTGGCACCAGAGCATGCAGGATCTTGTTGAGGAACGCGCCGGGTTCAATGTGGTTTTCATCCCGTGGGATTGGCGGGGAGCTTTCCGGACGGATGATAGCAACAATCATCTGATAAGCGATATACATGCCAACCAGCATCAAGCCGGGGATCAAAGCACCCGCAAAAAGATCACCCACAGATACAGGGTCCGGAGACCAGTTGCCGATGGCCCGTTGGGCATCGGAGTAGGCGTTAGAGATCTGATCGCCCAGAATAACCAGCACGATTGACGGCGGAATAATTTGTCCCAGAGTACCCGCAGCACAGATAGAGCCACAGGCGAGAGAAGGGTCATAGCCCCGACGTAACATGGTCGGCAGGGACAAAAGGCCCATGGTGACAACAGTTGCCCCCACAATACCGGTTGATGCTGCAAGCAAGGCCCCGACGATGGTTACGGAAATACCCAGACCACCACGCACAGACCCAAAGAGCTGTCCCATGGTATCGAGCAGTTCTTCTGCGACCTTGGATTTTTCGAGCATAACGCCCATAAAAACAAAAAGCGGTACGGCAACGAGGATCTCGTTGGTCATGGCGTTTCCATAAATACGCGATGGCAAGGCCCCGAAGAATGAGAGATCAAAGACACCTGTTGCGTAACCAAGCAAAGCAAAGGCAATGGCTACACCCGCGAGGGTAAAGGCCACGGGAAAGCCTGCCATAAGAAAGAAGCAGGCTGCGGCGAACATCAGAAGGTCAAGAGTTTCAGCCATTTTTACATTCCCCCCGGGCCGTCTTCGGCAGCTTTGTGTTCAACGCCTTTGATAATGGCGAGGGAATGAATAGCCATGGAAATACCTTGTAGAGCCATCAGAATGCAAAAGGCAATGATGGAGCTTTTGAGAACATAGACAGCGGGGATACCACTTGTTTCTTTGGATGATTCAAGGATAGACCATGAATCAGCCACATAGGGCCAAGCGTAAATCATGATCAAGGTCAGCACGGGTAGCAAGAAGCCAATCACGCCGAAGAAATCTACAAAGGCTTGTTTGCGTTCGCTTGCAGCCCCGTAGAAGATATCGACCCGAACGTGCCCGCCATGTAATAGCGTATAGCCTGCACCGAGCATAAAGAGGAAGCCGTGCATATAGATAATTGATTCTTGCATGAAAATAGAACCAATCCCGAAAACATATCGCAGCAGAACCACGGCGAATTGAACGAGAACCATAATAAGTGCCAACCAGGAAACCGTCCGGCCAATATTTTCGTTCAACTTATCGATGGTCTTAGCGAGGGAAAGAAGCCCTGCCACAGTAGTCTCCCTATCAATCTTTTGTATCGTCTTTTTGACTTATGGCTGCTCTTTTTATTTATTCTTACTCAGATATGCAAAAAGCGGCGTCATCGTAGGAAGAAAGAGTTCAGCAAGCAGACGATATTCATTTATCTAAAAAGAGGCCAGCAGGGGCCGGCCTCTTTCATTTCGATTATCACTGATCAAACAATGATTAGATTTTCAGTGCTGCGCCACGTGCTGCTGTGTAGTCGGACTCGGATAGTGTGGTCCAACGGGCAACTTTGCGACGGAAATCGATGTAGCTGTCGTAGATTTCTTTGGAAATATCGTCGGTTTGGCCGACTTCTTTAACAACTTCGTCAGATTTCGCGCCCAGTTCATCCATGATTTCTTGAGAGAACGAACGGAGCTCTACGTTATGTTTGTTCAACAGAACATCCAGTGAGTCACCATTTTTGGCGTTGTATTCTGAAAGCATAACGTTGTTTTCAGCAGCACAAGCAGACTGGATCAAGGCTTGCTCATCCGGTGCAAAGCTTTCCCAAACGTCTTTGTTCATACCACAGGCAAGACCTGAACCTGGCTCGTGGAAACCTGGCTGGTAGTAGTATTTGGTTACTTTATAGAAACCAAAGGCCAGATCGTTCCAAGGACCAACCCACTCAGTCGCATCAATGGCACCTGATTCGAGGGATGGGAAGATTTCACCACCCGGCAAGGTCACAGCCGCAGCACCAACACGACGCAGTACTTCGCCGCCGAGACCAGGCATACGGATTTTCAGACCCTTGAAGTCTTCCAGTGTGTTGATTTCTTTGTTGAACCAACCACCCATCTGTACACCAGTGTTACCGGCCATAAAAGATTTTAGGTTGTACTGTGCGGATAGCTTGTCCCATAGTTCCTGACCGCCACCATAGTGAATCCAGGCGTCGAGTTCGTTGGCTGTGAAGCCGAAAGGAACAGCTGTGAAGAAGTTAAAAGCTTTGTGTTTACCCTGCCAATAATACTCGGCACCGTGGTACATATCCGCTGTACCGTTTGAAACTGCATCAAAGGATTCAAATGGGGGAACCAGCTCACCTGCCGCATATAGCTTAACGTTCAGCTTACCACCGGATGCTGCTGTGATACGGTCTGCAACACGTTGCGCACCAGTACCCAGACCCGGGAAATTCTTTGGCCATGTTGTGACCATCTTTAGATCGCGCTTGCCTTGTGCAATCGCGGGGGCACTAAGTGTTGCTGCTGCTGCACCTGCTGCTACACCCGTAGCTGCGCCCGTTAGAAACTTTCTACGATTCATTAAAATTGTCTCCCTGCTGAGATGTTTCCATTTTTGGAATATTATGAATTAGTAACGAAGAAGTGTGGCACAGAATAAGCAAGTTAGTTCGCGAGTGCAATAAATCCTGACATTTTTAAGGAATATATTATTGCATAATAGCACTTAAAATTATGCATAATCGTTTTATACCAATAAGATAATATGGTGTTTTAAAGGTGTTACATGAAAACTATTAGATGAGTATAATGCTATTATTCTTGTTATTGGGTGTTAGGGAGCTTCAAATAAAGACAATTCGGACCAAGCACCGCCCTGAAAAGCTTCAAGAGGTGTGAATTTGGATTTATAGGACATCTTCTGCGATTCTTTAATCCAATAGCCGAGATAAAGGTACCGCAGTTTTCTACGTTGTGATTCAGCGATTAGCCATAAAATCATATAGCTTCCAAGGCCTTTATTCGAATACTCAATGTCAAAAAAGCTATAAACAGCAGAGACACCCTCATGAACCCAGTCAACCAGACATCCCGAGATCAGACGGTTGTCAGGGGCTCTGAATTCTATAATTTCTGTATCAATGGGGCTGGTTTCTATCATTTCTTTATAATCAGCCCATGACATATCACTCATATCACCATCGCCATGACGTTGTTCGACATACGAACGGAAAAGTTCAAACTGTTCCTCTGTTGCCTTTGCCCGAAAAGCTTTGGCTTGAAGAGTTTGATTTTTGTTCCAAACCCGACGTTGCGATTTGGTCATGTTAAAATCATTGGTGCGAACACGAACTGAAAGACAATAATCAGAATTATTATAAAGGGGACGATAAAGGTAATTATGGCTGCGCCGGAAACCAGACTTTATAAGTAAGTCATATTGTTGAATGGGTTCATGATTTGAAAATTCGGTTACGAGTTTCCGTTCTTCTTCCCCTTCTTTGTAGGGGCAAGGTGAGGGAGGTGTTGTGAAGAACAATTGAGGTTTTGTGAACGTCATGCACCAAATACTTTGTTTTGTAATTTTATTGCCCAAGAATAAACAGGGCCGTTGCACATGGTCAACGGCCCTGTTCTATTTGATACTACTGTATCTGTTACTTAAAAAGCTTATGCCAGTTTATCTGCCAACTTCACAAATGGACGGGTTAGGACTTCTGGCAGGTTTAAGACCAAAACATCAGCTAAAGTATTTAGCAGACTTTCTGCCCAACGAATTGCAGGGATCGTAAAGGTTAGAGCCATAATCGGTAGAATATGGATAGCCCCGCCAACCACAAGATCAGATAACCAGTGAGCGCCAGCTACAGCACGTGCTGTTCCCCCAAGTATAGCAATTGGAAGGGCGAGCCAGAAATATTTACGGCCAATTGCGAAATAAAAGAAGACACCATAAATTCCGGCAACGACAGCATGGTTACCTGGGAAACTATCATCGGCACTTACTTTTGCTTCTAGCCACGGAACAAGTTCATTCAGATTATTAAACGTATCACTGAAAACCAAAGATGGGCTAAGAGATTCATAGGATCGGAAAGCATGTTTGGCGAAATAAACACCTACAATAATACCAATCCCCATAACCAGCATATGCCCTAAGCGTAAGCTAAGGGGACGGCTTCGATCACCTATAACGTACCAAAGACAAGGAATTGCCATGATAAGGCCATTCATTTTGTCAAACACAGGGGTATTTGTTGCTGCCCAAAAGACTTGCCATGGTTCGCCCCAAGTCAGGGAGCCGTTAACGGCCCAGAAAAAATCAACACTCGCTGCGTGCCAAAGCTCACTTGTTGGTTCCCAGATATATGAAAGTCCGAAAAGAACGGCGATGGTAATTAAAATGGTGAAATTCTTTATTCGCCACTCGGTTCCAAGTAGTTCACGCTGCATTTTTATTTTTCTCAATAATAATCTGATAGGAATTATAGGTCTTTATTACCGAGAAAAAATCGATAAGACCAGACCAAAAGATGACAGATTTATTATGCTCGAATGCGGCTAAATTATGAAATCCCGCGATTTTTCAAACTTTATAAGAGGAAACGGGTAAAAAACTCGTCATCAATTTAAAATTTCATCAATCGTTGCGTTTGGGATTTCATCATTCACAACAACAGTATGGGTTAAGAGATCATGTAACGTTCTTTTTTCATCATTAAAAAAGGTAACAAGCAAAATCAGAAAGCTTGTAGCTGGTACAGTCAGGTAAAAAATCACTGTTGTTAGAAATGCATGAACCAAAGTAACCGGTTTGCCGTCCATCGTTATCATTTTAACACCCATGGCATTCATACCCGGCGTAGCACCTTGTTGAGACAAGAAGTAACTATGATAAAGCAAGGGAATAAAGGACAGAAGAGCCAATAAAGGAGAGAGGATACCGAAAGAAAGTATCGTTAATATAAAGGCAATAAAACCAGCAATGAGGCCTAAGACAACCAATATAATAAAATCGATTATATACGCAAAGCTTCGATCGAAAAGAACTCCTCTTGTATCAGAAGGGCTAATCCCAAACCTTAATTTTTGCGCTACTTTATTAAATCCAACAGCTTGTGTATCAGTCATTTCAATCAGATAAGATCATAACGAGGGAATTTCAAGTACAGTGTTTTTAGGTGGGATCCGATGTAATCGTATCTACATCGATTGACTTCCCTTGATCCATCTTCTTCTTCAAGACTTCATCGTCATCTTTGAGAAGAATAATTGAAATCCGTCGATTTATTTCAGCAGTTGGGTTTTCTTTGTCAAAAGGCTCTGTCGCTGCCAGACCCTCTACTGATGAAACCCGGTTATTGGCTAACCCAGCATCTATAAGGGCACGCCTGCTTGCGTTAGCCCTTTCAGAAGAAAGTTCCCAGTTCGTGTATCCGTTCTCTGTTTTATAGGGCGTCGCATCCGTGTGCCCTTTGATCGCTATCTGCTGATCAATATCTTTAATAGCGTCGGCAACAAGGCCCAAAAGTTCTTTGGTGTGATCAAGCATATTAGACGCACCACTTGGAAACATCGAGGTTCCATTCTGATCCACGAGTTGAATTCGAAGTCCGTCAGGTGTTCTGTCAATCAGCAAGTTTTCCTCTAAACCGGCAAGTGCTGGGTTATCAGCAATTGCAGTCTTTAGTGCAACAGCAGTTTCTTCGAATTGCTTTTGTTCTTGTTCTCGCCGAAACTCTTCCAATTGTTCTTCGTCTGCTTTGCCGTCACCTTTTAAGGGATCTTTTTCGGCATTTTGATCGATTTCTTCACTTTCCTCTTCCGGCGGCAATTGCATTTGAACGCCGATACTAGAGAATTGTGAAACGAGGGCACCGTCTTTGGAAATAGACTGTCCCCCGAGCAATCCATCAGAACCACTTGTTGCTTTGGAAATATTGGAAGAGGGCGCAAAATAGTCTGCAATACCCAGCTTTTGTTCTTCTGTTGTTGCATTAAGCAACCAAAGCAAAAGGAAAAAGGCCATCATCGCAGTCACAAAGTCAGCATAAGCAACTTTCCAGGCCCCGCCGTGATGGCCGCCGTGGCCACCTTTCTTGACCTTCTTTATTATGACTACGCCTTGAGCTTCCTCAGCCATTCTTTTTTTCCGACTTAACTAACATCAATAAGATATCTAAAGATCTGGGTGAAATTATGAATACATACGAAATTTTCAACAATACTGGCTATAGATTAACCCGGCGCAGGAAGCTCATTTGCGGCTTCTTCGACCTCATAAAAGCTTGGTCGAACATGGGACATAAGGGTTTTACGTGCGTATTCGACCGAGACAGTAGGTGCATTACCAGCCATATGTGCCAGCAAACCAGCCTTCAGGCATTCATAATATCTGGAATCTTCTTCCGCGACTTTTGTAAAGGCAGATGCCATTGGGGACACAAAGCCGTAAGCCGCAAGAATACCCGAGAACGTTCCAACAAGTGCCGCACCAATAAGTTTACCAAGAACTTCAGGTGGCTCACTAATAGAGCCCATGGTGTGAATAACACCGAGAACAGCAGCCACAATACCAAGAGCAGGAAGACCGTCTCCCAACCCGGCGAGGGCGCCACCAACGTTGGCATCTTCCAAATGATGCACTTCTAGTTCCTGATCCATCAAGCCTTCTATTTCATGAGGATTATCAGCACCTAAACTCATTAAACGGAGATAGTCACAAACAAAAGCAACTGCATGGTGGTCGCCATGGAATTTTGGAAATTGCGAAAAAAGCGCAGACTCTTCTGGATTTTCAACATGCTGTTCAAGAGCCAGCATTCCTTTGGTCTTGGCAAGTTTGTAAACCTGATACTGTAAACAAAGTAGCTCTAAAAAATCTTCTTTCTTGTATGCGGGGCCTTTAACCATACGACCAAAAGCAGAGCCGATGCCTTTTAGTGTTGCTTTGGAGTTGGCGCAAATTGTCGCTCCGACACCTGCACCGAGAATAATAACAAATTCAAATGGTTGCCAAAGAACACCCATGTGTCCGCCACCGGCCATATATCCACCGACAACACATGCACATACAATAATGATACCTAAAATAACTGTCATGACAGAAGTTCGATTCCTGTTTAAAAGCCTCTATTTCGCATCATCACGGAATAAGGTTAACAAGTCGTAATTATCTGTAAAAACGAGTTAAATAATCTTCAAATTTTATATGAATATTTTGATCTTAACTAAAACGTCTTCGTTTACGGATTAGCTTGGGTAATAGCTCTACCATTAAAATGGCACTTAAAATTAAAGCACAGCCAATTATACCATTCGTTTCCAACCTTTCACCGAGTATAAGTGCCCCGGCAATAGCCGCAAAAACTGTTTCCATACTAAGAATCAAAGCAGCATCGGCAGGTTGGGTATGGGCTTGCCCCACAACTTGGAGGGTAAAGGCGATGCCAACAGATAAAATACCCGCATAAGCGATGAACCAAAATGCAGATTTGAGTATTTCCAGCGTTATAGTTTCCATGGCAAGGGCAAAGAACGTTGCGATTATTGCCGAGACTGCAAATTGTACAGCAGCAAGTGTTAGTGGCATAGACGTACGAGAGGCAACCAGACCGACCAAAAGAACATGTAGGCCCCAAAAAATGGTCGATGTTAAGATAAGTGCATCCCCGTATCCCAGTTGCAGACTTGAATCAACGCCACTGATAAGGGTTGTTCCCGAAAAGGAGCAGGCGATAGCGACCCAGGTTATCCAGTGTGGTTTTTTGCGGAAAATTATAAGGCCAAGAAGGGGAACCATCGGTACATAAAGAGCCGTCAAAAAGCCGGCATTGGTAACGGTTGTATGAATGATACCATATTGCTGAATAATTGTTGCCGTGAAGAGTATGACCCCAATGATCCCCATGAGAACTAAATCTTTTGTTGTGATCGCAAGAAAAGGTTTTTCTTTGGTCAAAGCTTTTTTCTTTTTCCATTCTCTCAAGGCAAGAGGAAGGACAACAAGAAACCCAAGAAAAAAGCGAGCCGAGGTAAAGCTCATCGGACCAATAACATCCATAGACACATGTTGGACAACAAAAGTTGATCCCCAGATAGCTGCGGCCACTAACAGTATAAGGTTAGCTTGGATACGGGACATGACCTTTGAACTCACAACAATACATACAAAGCAGTTCACATATCTGCTTTTATATACTGTTACAAGTGCGACATTCTCCATTGTATAATTTTGGCGAGAATTGGGAAAATGTTATGGTAAAAGAGGTCGCTTTCAGAATACTTTAGCGTTTTCATGGGTAATATGTCGTGATGCGTAAAAATTCAGTTGTTTTCTGTGTTACTTTATTTGTAGGGTGCCGTTGCGTCCATAAGGGCAAAGAATACAGACTTATTTGGAATAGAGTACTGGGGTATGGCATTTAACTCTAATGAGTTTCGCAAGGTTTTGGGAAATTTTGCTACAGGTGTGACTGTTGTCACAACTCGTGACCAATCAGGCATTCCCCATGGTCTAACAGCGAATTCCTTTTCTTCTGTCTCTCTTGAACCACCTTTGGTTTTATTCTGTATTGATAAACGATCAAACTGTCTGCCTGCTTTCAATGAAGCAGATGCATTTGCCATTAATGTTTTGACTGACAAACAAAAAGATATTTCAGATCGTTTTGCCTTTTCAGAAGAAAGATGGGAAGGGGTGAAAACCCGCACTTTGCAAACAGGTGTCCCAATTTTGGAAGACTGCCTGGCTAATCTGGACTGTTCAATGCACGCGCAATACGATGCGGGCGATCATGTTATTGTCGTTGGTAAAGTAGAAGAGACATTAATTCAAAACGAAGGTGATCCGCTTTTATATTTTCGTGGAAAATATCGTGGCGTTCATATTGAATAAATAGTTTAAAATGCGCCTGTAGGCTGTTGATTCTAATTATTTAAGTGCAAACGATAAATCATTAACTAGATCATTGCTATCTTCAACGCCAACAGATAGTCTTATCAAATTATCTGTTATGCCAATTGCTTTTCTGTGCTCTGGTGACACTGCAGCATGGGTCATGGATGCGGGGTGTTCAACCAGACTTTCTACACCTCCCAGGCTGACCGCGAGAGCAAAAAGGTCAACTCGCTCAAGGAAGCGTCTGCTTTCTTCTAACCCACCTTTGA
>NZ_CAKZMP010000338.1 GCF_937128705.1 uncultured Kiloniella sp.
AACCTCTCGCTGTTCGCCCAGCGCTGCGATATCAGTTCGCGTGAGCATCTCATCAATTGATGAGCGCATTTCTTTAACTGTCTTTTCCAGATGCTCGACTTCTTCGTCGATATCATCGGCAATAATGCGGTTAATAACGATGCCACGATTGTGAAAGACAGCTTGCCCGATCCCCATACCTTCGTTCAGACAAAGGCCCTTGATCCGGTCTGGTTTTTCCAGCTCTTCTTTCGAGCTATTAGATTCGAGAGCAGAAACCGACAGCGCCCCACCAGCGATAAGTTCAGCCAGAACCATGGCGATGGTTTCCAGGGCTTCAACTTCTTCTTCGTCATAGTGCCTGTGGGTAACATTCTGAACGGCAATAACACCAAGAACCCGGCCACTTCGCAGGATTGGCACCCCCAACATGGATTGGTACGGCTCTTCCCCTGTTTCAGGACGGTAAGCAAAATTAGGGTGGCGCGGCGCATCAGAGACAGCCATAGGCAGAGCCAGAGCTGCGCACTGCCCCACGATACCCTCACCTTTGTGTAACCGTGTTTGGTATACAGCTTCGGGTTTTAGCCCCATCGTCGCAGCAAGCTCGAGATATTCACCTCGACGCATGACGTAGATCGAGCAAACCTCGGCATTCATATCCCGCGCGATCAGATTAACTGTTTGCGCCAGACGCTCCTGATTGGTGGACTTGCCCTTCATCTGATCGCGCAAGAGTTTCAACAAACGACGAGACCCACCCCAAGCCGATGTTTTTTCATTCTTGCCTGTCATCAGATCCAGCGTCCTCGCAACCAGTGAAAAATTCAGGTTCTTATAAATATTGGGTTATTGGCACAGAGCCTATAGCTCGGGGCCAATAACCCAACAAAATAAATCCTATGTCGGCTTTAAAGTACTGCTTATCTACGAAAACCGATTACAGAATTAATACTATAATATTAATCTTCTGAATCAAGGCCGTATGCAGTATGCAAGCTCCGCAGAGCCAGCTCTGTATATTCCTCGGCAACAAGAACAGAAATTTTAATTTCAGAGGTGGAAATCACTTCAATGTTGATCCCCTTCTCAGCCAAAGCCGAGAACATCTTTTGAGCAACGCCTGCATGAGAGCGCATACCAACACCAATGACAGAAATCTTCGCAACAGCAGGATCTGAATCCAGGCTGTCGTATTTCAATCCATTGCTGCTGTCTTCCAGAACTTTAATTGCTCTGTCCAGTTCAGCCTTGGCAACGGTGAAAGTCATATCTGTAGTTTTTTTATCGGCGGAAATATTTTGAACAATCATGTCCACATTAATCGCATTATCAGTCAAAGGACCAAAGATACTTGCCGCAACACCCGGCGTATCCCTTACGCTACGGAGTGTAATTTTCGCTTCATCACGATTATAGGCGATGCCACTTACGATTGCCTGTTCCACGATTTCTTCCTCGTCTACAACTAAAGTTCCGGGCTTGTCTTCGAAGCTGGAAAGAACTTGAACGCGTACCCCGTGCTTCATGGCCATTTCGACCGAGCGGGTCTGCAAAACTTTTGCCCCTTGAGAAGCAAGCTCTAACATTTCCTCATAGGTGATTTTTTCCATCTTACGGGCCTTGGCAACAATACGAGGATCAGTCGTATAAATACCGTCAACATCCGTATAGATATCACAACGATCAGCTTTCAAAGCTGCCGCAATCGCCACCGCAGAAGTATCAGAACCGCCACGACCCAATGTCGAAATTCGACCATCAGGACCAACTCCTTGGAACCCGGCAAAGACAGCAACTTGACCTTCACCAAAACGGCGAATGATATCGTCGACCTCAATGCGCTCAATTCGGGCACTTCCATGCGCCGCGTTGGTCACAATCGGGCTCTGCCAACCGAGCCAAGATCGGGCGTTGATCCCCATATCCTGCAACACGATAGAAAGTAAGCCTGACGTCACCTGCTCACCAGATGATACAACGGTATCATACTCGCGCAGATCATAGAGCGAACCAGCATCTTGAACATAATTGACTAGCTGGTTGGTCACACCAGCCATTGCGGATACAACTACCGCAACCTCGTTTCCCGCCTCAACCTCTCGCTTAACACGCTTTGCAGCGTTGCGGATTCGGTCAAGATCAGCAACCGAGGTGCCACCGAATTTCATAACGACTCGGGCCATCGGAACTCATCCTGTGAGGAAAATATAAATTTAATATCGCTGCCCTGAATACCACCGTCAAAAAACAGCTTTCAAACGGTTGCTCTCTGGGCTCGACATATCCATACTCTGCACGGCACAGCGACGCAAGAAAATGCGTGTGAAAAACGAACACAATCACACATGTAAAATGTAAAATAGCGTCAGATTTAAAGTAAATTTCTCGTCCTCTCATCCAGGGGACCCCGGCAAAATGATGGTTTAGAATACAATGAATGCGACCCAGATCCCCGAAAAAGACGAAGCGTCCGGCATTACCGTTGACCCCTTGGAAATATCAAAATTTGCGGCGATGGCGGACGAGTGGTGGGATCCACTGGGCAAATTCAAACCACTTCACCAACTGAATCCTGTCCGCATTAGGTATATACGGGACCACCTTGCCCAAAAACACGACCGCGACATCACAACCCTAACCCCACTCAAAGGATTAACGATTCTGGACATCGGGTGTGGCGGGGGCTTGTTATCGGAACCTCTCACCCGGTTGGGGGCAAAAGTCACAAGCATTGACGCTTCACATCGCAACATTGAAATTGCACAAATTCATGCCGAAGAAAGCGGCCTTGAAATGGACTATCGGCATATGACAGCCGAAGAGCTTGTCGAACAAGGAGCTCAATTCGATGCGGTTATCAATATGGAAGTTATTGAACACGTCGCCGATGTCGAGGCTTATAGCCGGGATTGCGCTGCCCTTGTAAAACCCGGCGGCACTATGTTTGGCTCAACTTTAAATCGCACAAAAAAATCTTATCTTCTTGCCATTGTTGGTGCTGAATATCTGTTACGTTGGGTCCCCCGAGGAACCCACGAGTGGAATAAGTTTTTGCGCCCGTCAGAGTTTGTCGACCTACTGCGTCGCAATGGGCTAGAGACCGAAGATCTTATGGGAATAGTATATAATCCGGTGCAGGATAAATGGTCTCAGGACGCCAGTGATCTGGATGTAAACTATATGCTAATCGCGGAAAAACCGTCATAAAACCATATCAAGACACAAGTTGCTCTAATCTAAAAGCCGCTACGCGTTGATCAAAAGGATGTATTCGAAGGGCATGACCGTTCATGCCTGTTAAGCATCCGCTTTTTGCTTCCAAGGAATTGTTGCAAAGGCAACGCCCTCTTCCTTTAGGCTTTTGGCATCAGTTTCACTTGCCTCACCATAGATATTCTTTTTGTCTGATTCGCCGTAATGAATTTTACGGGCTTCCGCGGCAAAGTCTTTACCAACATAATCAAAGTTATTCTCAACGGCTTTTTGAGCTTCAGAGATAAATTTTTGCGCCTTGGCCAGCTCTGTGGCCGAGACCTGCTTCTTCTCACTATTGGCCAGACTGACATTCGGTGCCATCAAAGCTTTTTTGACTTCTTTAGAAGAACAGTTGGGGCACAGAACAATCCCTCTTTCGGATTGATCCTTGAAGGCCGCACTATCTTTAAACCAAGCTTCAAAAACGTGATCGTTTTCGCATTTCAAATCGAAAAGAATCATTCTAATCCTGCTTTATTCGTACTGTCAGTTATGTAAAGAATATGGTTATGACTGATGATCTCTGCAATGGTCAAGCTTCTGATACCAGAAGTTATGGCATTAAAATCACCTGCCAGTAGTGAATGTAACTAGGCCTCAACATTAAGGCAAAACTCATTAATAGATTGTTCCATTCGATTGGAAACAGAAGGCAAAGATAATGAACGAACCATCTTCGTGGGTGCTTAGACATGCGGGATATATTCCCGAAAGTAGTGACATATTGGACCTTGCCTGTGGGACAGGCCGACATGCACGACTATTTTTAATGTCAGGACACTACGTTACAGCCCTTGATAAAAATACGGATGCCCTTAGTGATCTTGAAAACCATCCCGGGGCCGAGATTATTCTTGCTGATCTGGAAGACGGAAGCTCCTTTCCCCTCTCCAACAAAAAATTTGGCGGTATTATTGTTACCAACTATCTCTACCGAGCTCTCTTGCCTTTACTTCCCGAATTACTGCTACCAAACGGCGTTTTGATCTATGAGACATTTATGGTGGGGAATGAAAAATTCGGACGGCCCAAAAGCCCAGACTTCCTATTAAAGCCCCAAGAACTTTTAGACGAATATTACACACGACTAAAAGTTCAAAGTTATGAAGAAACAACAATCGCGGAACCTAATCCCGCCGTTGTGCAACGTATCTGCGCGGTAAATTCAGTATGAAGACGATCAACTGATGGTAAAGTCCCTATCATGATCTATTGATGGCACCATATCACGGGCTTGTTTCACGCGATCAAGATCAATATCAGCAACGATAATCCCCGGTTGATCACCGCCATCAGCAAGGACTTCCCCCCATGGCGCAATAATAAGGGAATGACCGTATGTCTCGCGCCCTTCAGCGTGAACACCGCATTGTCCGGCCGCAATGACAAAGCATCCATTTTCAATCGCACGTGCTTTTAAAAGAGTATGCCAATGTGCTTCCCCCGTGAACTTGGTAAAAGCAGCCGGAGCCGTCAAAATTGTTGCGCCCTTTTTCGCCTGAGCCCGGAACAGATAAGGGAAACGAACATCATAGCAAATCGCCATACCCAATTCAGCCCACGGGAGCTTAGCGACAACCGCCTGATCTCCGGGGCGAAATGTTGCTGATTCACGATAAGACTGGCCGTCGGGAATAACGACATCAAACATATGAATTTTATCATATCGGGCCGCAATATCACCTTGCGGTGAGAAAAGAAACGCACGGTTAGCCGCGCGACTTTCTTCGGTACCAACAATCAAAGAACCTATGTGCAACCAAACCCCAAGTTCCGCAGCGAGTGCAGAAAAAGCCTTCACCGAGGGATGATCACTCTCGGGAAGTGCTTTTTCCAGCGTCAGCTTTTTATTGGGTTCCATCATCGTCGTGCATTCGGGCGTTTGAATGTAGTCTGCGCCCAAGGCATGCGCCTGACGAATAAGATCGCAAGCAGGACCTAACGTAACGCTGTCATCCCGATCTGCTGTTAGCTGCACACAAGCTGCTTTGAATTTATTCAAGAGGCAATCCTGTTTTCGAGTTTGCTATCCAGTTTACCATGACTTTCAAGTGTCATGAGTTCATCACACCCGCCAATATGCTCACCATTAATGAAAATTTGTGGCACGGATGTACGCCCGCCAGCCTTCTCAACCATTTCTGGTTTACGACGTGGTTCCATCATTACGTCAATCTCGTTAAAAGCAACGCCTTTGCTTTTCAGCAGTTTTTTTGCACGGATGCAATAAGGGCAAAGCATACTGGAATAAACAACAACTTCAGCCATAGACAACATTCCTAAATTCGCTGTGGTTACACAAACAGGTACTTGATCACAAAACCTGCGAGTAACTTTATGTAAGGCACTTACTAATAAATTACAGTATCTGGCAATAAAATTTTATGCCCATAGCTCTATCACTCTTTTGTTACCCGGGCTAAAACTATCCCGCTGACAGAGGCTGCACCACTTGTTTTAAGCACTCGGGCACATGCATCCAGTGTTGCACCCGTGGTAAAGACATCATCAATCAAAACAACATGTTTACCGCGAACCTCATCTTGGTACTTGTGGCTTAATTCAAATGCATTGCGTACATTACGCCACCGCCCTGACATGGAAAACTGTCCTTGAGAAGATGTGTTTTTTGTTCGGCTAAGTAAATTCGGCACATATCTTTTACGATGAACACGCGCTACACGCTGTGCCAATAGTGCAGATTGATTATATCTTCGCCTCAATAAGCGTCTTCGATGTAACGGTACAGGTACAACGAAATCAGCTTTATCTAATATGCCTTTTCCACAAGATGACAGCCACTGTGTAAAAAGAGCAACCAAATGCGTTTTATCGGCATGTTTAAAGCCGATAATCATATCCTTACTATGTTCATCATAAACCAAAGCCGCTCTGCATTGATCAAAACTTTTGGGCATCTGAAGACATGCACCACAAAGCAAGCCATCTCCAGAAGATAGTTCAAAGGGGTAACCACAGGACCTGCAGCACGCATCGGAAATAAACGTCAAATCCTTCCAGCATGCCGAGCAAATCCCCGTATTATCCCAAATGGCCTCATCACAGTTCCCGCAAGCAGGCGGGAACAGGTAATTAACGCCCTTGGTAAAAAGATCTGGCACCAATTCTTTCATCATACGCATATTGCCATGCTAATTGATCTGGTTATCAAGAAGCAATCTGCTATAACCAGAAAATTATCTCGCGTTTATTGGGTTCCAGCATGACTGATATCTATATTTTCGATCGTAAATCTGTAAACCAGCACTATAGACGCTCCCAAAAGGAAATTGACGCCCATGACTTCCTTTTCCGAGAAGTCGCTGATCGGTTGGGAGACAGGCTCATGGATATCGCCCGCGACTTCCCCAAAGCACTAGATCTGGGGTCAAACCATACGATTCTAAAGGAAACTCTTGGCTCCAGAGGCGGGATACAAGACTTCACATCCGCTAGATTCCGATCAGAAGAGCCTTCCTTGCCTTCGGAAAGTGCCCTTCTGGGATCAAAAGAGATCGAAATATCAACAGAAATATTACCTCCGACCCCACAAACTTATGATCTGATTATCAGCAACCTTTGCCTTCATTGGGTTAACGACTTGCCAGGTATTCTTTTACAAGCACATCAATTCCTAAAAGCTGATGGTTTATTCATTGCTTCTATGATTGGGGGTGAAACCCTAAAAGAGCTACGCACATGCCTTATGGAAGCTGAAATGGAAGTAGAAGGTGGGGTAAGCCCCAGAGTATCACCGCTTATTGATGTCAAAGATGCAGGTGCTCTCCTCCAGAGAGCTGGGTTTGCTTTACCTGTTTCAGATTTTGATCGCATTGAGGTCAGCTATGCCAACGCATTTGATTTAATGAAAGAACTCAGAGGTATGGGCGAAACGAATGCTATTCATAACAGAAGGAAATCCTTCACCCGCAGGGAAACACTCTTAAAAGCAGCTCAACTTTATCAGGAAAAATTTTCTGATTCAGAAGGGCGAATTAATACTACTTTTGATGTCGTTTACCTTGCTGGTTGGGCACCCCATACGTCCCAGCAACAACCGTTAAGACCCGGTAGTGCAACAGAACGTCTTTCAGATTTCCTAGATACGGAAGAAACCAAGATTAATTAAAAAGAAAATTTTCATCTATTAAATAGCTTTACCCACAAATCCTTGCGCTTTCACAGGCCGCTCAGAAGCAGCGGCATTCCGAAAGTATATCAAGATATAAACACGGATTGCCGCAGTTAATGAAGAGTCCTCTTTGGCTTCATCAATCTGTGTACACAGTTCACCGATCGGACAATTCTCGCGCACGCAAATTTCAAAAAGCGCTTCCCACATATCCGGTTCCAAACGCAAAGAGGTTCTTCGCCCCTTCAGCGTTATATTTCGGTTTACTAATGTTGACATTAACCCCAATTGCGTCTGTGTTTTACACTTGACGCACCCCACAATAAAAAGCCTGTTATTCCCCTCGCGCTCCAAAAGTCTTACTTATTAATCAATTAGTAAGACTCGTCACTGGAACTACGGCACCAAAGCTTATAGTAAATCCCGTAACAATGCCACCAATGGCTCATCAGCTGGCGGCATTGGATAATCCCGTAATCGAACGGGGCGGACCCATGTAAATTCCTGCCCTTCGAGGGCGGTAATATTCCCTTCCCAGATACGACATACAAACAATGGCATCAACAAGTGAAAATCGTCGTAACTATGCGATGCAAAGGCGATAGGCGCAAGACAGGATGAACGTGTATCAATGCCTAACTCTTCCTTAAGCTCACGTACAAGTGCTTGTTCCGGGGTTTCGCCGGGATCAACTTTCCCTCCAGGGAATTCCCATAAACCGGCCATCGATTTACCTTCAGGACGCTGCGCAAGCAGTACACGTCCATCACTATCAACCAACGCAGCAGCCGCGACCAGAACGATAGGTTTCGCCACTTGGTCCCGCTTTTCAGCGGCCCAACACCCCTGCTCGTTTTCAGAAGAGTTCATAAATTTTATCCTGGAATTTCTATCGTATCATTAAGGCGCTACTAGCTGCGATAATCAGCATTGATTTCTATGTAGCCATGCGTCAAATCACAGGTCCAGACAGTTGCCTGCCCATCGGCAATGCCAACATCAACAGCGATAGAAATTTCCTGGCCCTTCATGTGCTTGGCAACAGGTACCTCGTCAAAGCCATCAACCCGTTGACCATCTTTGGCAATCGTAACCCCGCCCATGGCAATGGAGAGTTTATCACGATCAGCCCGTTCACCAGACTTACCAACAGCCATAACAACCCGGCCCCAGTTGGCGTCTTCTCCGGCAACTGCTGTCTTGACCAGGGGCGAATTTGCGATGGCTAAACCTACACGACGGGCAGCTTGGTCCGTTTCAGCACCGGTCACTTCAATGGCGACAAACTTGCTTGCCCCCTCACCGTCCCGAACAACCTGATGCGCTAGATCTATCAGCACTGTATTTAAAGCTCGAATAAAGTCAGCGAGCTCTGGCGCATTAATATCATTATAGATCGTGTTTCCAGCTTTTCCTGTCGCACAAAGAAGTACCGTATCGCTGGTAGAGGTATCACTATCAACCGTGATTGAGTTAAAGGACAAGTCCGCACCGCTCGAGATTAAATTCTGGATCATCGCCGGAGACAAGGCCGCATCTGTTGCGACAAAACTGAGCATTGTCGCCATATCAGGGGCAATCATCCCTGACCCTTTGGCAATACCATTAATTGTTACCGTTTTCCCATCAATCTGAGTTGTAATTGTGGCCCCTTTGGCAAAAGTGTCTGTCGTCATAATGGCTTCGGCAGCATCTTGCCAGCTATCTGGACGCAAATCCGTTTTCAAATCACCTAGGGCTGATGTTATTTTCTCATCGGGCAGTGGCTCACCAA
>NZ_CAKZMP010000339.1 GCF_937128705.1 uncultured Kiloniella sp.
CCCCTCTATGACTTCACCGACATTCTGGGCAACGGAGATATCAAAGGCCACGCCGTTGATTCTTTTGCCGGGGAACTATCTTTTCTCCACACCAGCTTTTCCGCCTATGGGTTTGATGACCTGACACTGGGCATTTACTTCATGGAAGGAGAATTGGAAGGGTACTATGAACGATTATACTTCACAGGGGCCGCAGCTTTGGTCATTGCCCTGATCACAGTCATCATTATATTTTTCGCAGGTAAGTTCATTGCCATACCTCTACAGCGTCTGGCCGAGACATCTCAACAAGTGGGTCAACTGGACCTCATCCACACCCAACGCCTGCCCGGAAGTATGTTCAGGGAACTTGATACAGCTGCAACAGCTTATAATTCTATGCTGGGTGGACTAAAATGGTTCGAGAACTATGTGCCTAAAAAACTTGTAAAACAACTTATGGAAACCAATGGCGAGGGTATTATCTCGGAAGAGCGGGAAATCACCGTTATGTTTACCGACATTGTCAGCTTTACACCCTTGAGCGAATCAATGCCAGCCACCGAGCTTGCTGGCCTTCTCAATCATCACTTCGATCTTTTAGGGGCTATAATCGAACAAGAAGGCGGAACCATCGATAAATACATCGGCGATTCTGTAATGGCTTTCTGGGGGGCACCTACACAAATGGATGATCACGCCAAACATGCTTGTATCGCCGCCTTGCGTATAGAAAAAGCGCTAAGAGAAGATAATACCCGAAGAAAAGAGATGGGGCAGCCCCCTATCTATATTCGAATAGGCATCCATAGTGGCCTTGCCGTTGCTGGTAATATCGGGGCCAAAGGCCGGGTCAACTACACATTGATCGGTGATACTGTAAACACAGCACAACGCCTTGAAGGCCTGGCGAAAGAAGCCTTACCAAACAGTGCGGAAACAGCAAAAACACTCATTTCAGCCGCGACCCGAGATTACATCAAAAACGATACCAAAATGGAAACCACTCCGAAGGGTTTCTTTGCATTACGTGGCCGAGAAACCGAAACAGAAGCCTATGAGCTAAAAAACCACGATCTTTAAGCGCTTGTTGTTTCTTCCAAGTGTTTGAGAAAATCATCATGTGTCTTCCCTCTTTCACGGGGGAAGAATTCGTCCAGAACAATCATTTGTGCTATACGATCAAGTCTGAAGACCCGAAAGCCCTGGCGTAATTCACACCAAGCCCCCAGCATCCAAATTGCCCGATAAAGCTGCAAACCCAACGGCCAAAGAGTGCGTTGGCTTTTATCACCCTTTCCATCTTTATAGTTGATCAAAACTTTGTTCTGGTTTCGAATGCCATGCCGCAGATCACCCACATCAATAGTAATGGGTTCAGGCAAAGCATCTCCATGCGCGACCAAATTTGGTTTTGCCAATCTCGGACGCAAAAGATCAGGCAACACACTATCAATTTTCTGAAGGACATCTGTCGCAGCAAGTGCCAATTTTGGATCAGCCCAGGCCTGTACCATCGTCATGCCAAACGAAAGGGCTTCAAGTTCTTCCGCATCGAACATAAGCGGTGGTAGGTCGTAGCCTTCGTATAGAAGATACCCAACGCCAGCTTCCCCTTCGACAGGAACACCAGAACCAATTAAATCTTTAATATCTCGATAGACTGTTCGGGTAGAAACTTCTAACTCTTCAGCGAGTTTATCTGCGGTAATCAGTCGGCCACGACGTAGAATTTGAACTAGACGAAATAAGCGGTCAGCCCGTCTCATCAGCTTTCCAGCACCTCGAGAACCTCACCATCCAGACCTATACAGGCAGCAATCAATTTACCGCCAAACCCACAGCCGCCATCAAGTGTGACGGCAAACTCGTCGTATTTCGGTCCGGCTTGCTCTGGATCATACCCCCGAAACAGGCGTGTAAAGGGGCCAAAATTTCCTTTTACCTGCTGAAAGCCTTTATTTGCCCACCAAAAACTATCTTTTTGAGTTTCCAACGGACGACTGGGATTAATCCCTGCGTTCACAAAAAGAGTGGTTCCATTATCAGGATAGGCAGCACGTTTTAACTGCCCAAGGACTTGATAGTGACCCGGCTTTTCCTGCATGGCACGACGTACCTTGTTGGTCCATCGTGTTAGCTGCATGGCACCTGCGGCAGCCTCGCGAAAACCTTCTTGTGGGTTAAACCCATAAGCTTGTAGCGAAGCGCC
>NZ_CAKZMP010000340.1 GCF_937128705.1 uncultured Kiloniella sp.
ATAGTAAAGGACAAGTCATTGCCGCTATCTTTAGTTTCCCTATAGAAGATAAAGATGTCATCGTTAATGATGGTGAAATCCCGCCTTTACTTGTTCCCCTTGCATTATTGGAACAAAAAGCCGTTGGTACTTGGAACGTACATATTCTTGCCACTTATCCAGATTTTCGACGAAAAGGTGCTGCTCTCGCACTTCTTTGCGCTGTTGAAGAAAGTGCGATTAAAGCAAAGTATCAACGATTAAGTGTCATTGTGCGGGATATCAATCCGGCTCGGAAGCTATATGAAGAATTCGGGTTTTATAGCGTCGCAAAAGAACCAATGGTTAAAACAGGTGTGTCATTGGAAGGCGAAAACTGGGTGTTAATGTTTAAAGATATTTCTTGTTGTTAAGCCGTTCTTATTTCATTGTGATACCTTGCTCTTTTCCACCGTAATTAGATAAATTTCTATAAGGAAAAGAGCAAGGCTCTTGGATTACATACGCAGTTTAAAGAGTGCATCATTTAACTTTTGCTTTAGCTCAGCATTTGTTAACTGATTGTTGGTTCTGTCGAAATCATCTTCAAAACTTGGAATTGAAAGCGTCACTTTTAAGTCTGCGCCAAAGAAAGGTGCAGATGTTTCTGCTGATTTAAGAACACTGCCCGCTCCGCCTTGTCCGGTTGATGTTGATAGAAATAATGACGGCTTGTTTTGAAAGACCTTAACGTCGATCCTTGAAGCCCAATCAAACAGGTTTTTGTATGCGGCCGTATAGGAACCGTTATGTTCTGCAAAAGAGATAATCAAGGCATCAGATCCTTTGATTTTATCAATAAAATCTATCGCCTGTTGGGGATGGCCAAGTTCATCTTCTCTGTCTGTGCTGAATAAAGGCATTTCATAATCGTTGATATCAATAATCTCTACCTTTGCTGTGTTATGCTGTTCCACGAACAGTTTGCCTGCATAGGCGACAAGTTTTTTATTTATAGATTTGGTGCTGCTACTGGCTGCAAAAGCAAGAATCTTCATTGTATTGTCCTTCGACATTATTCGGATCTTTTTAGGTGATCGCGAACTAAAACAAAGTGTGTTGTTGTGTCTTTGATCAACAACTTATGTTTTAAATAATTGTTCTGAATTTTTCTTGTAGACATAAAAATAAGATATACTGTTCTGTAATTGGAACGATGGGTGGCGCAGTTATAAAGGATCTTTTATGATAAATCTGAATGATATGGTGTTGTTTGCCAAAGTGGCAGAGCTTGAAGGCATTTCAGCAGCTGCAAGGGTTTTGAATATTCCAAAATCACGGGTAAGTCGCCGTATCGCAGCCTTGGAAAGCGATTTGGGCGTCCGCCTTATAGAACGAACAACCCGTGCGGTTCAGTTAACTGAAATGGGAACAATTTTCTTTCATCACTGTCGGCGCGTTGTAGAGGAATCTGAGAGTGCCGTTGAGAGTATGAATAATATGAGAGAAGCGCCCCGCGGCAATCTGAGGGTAAGTGTTTCTTTTGCAATTGGACAGTACCTGGTTGCGCCATACCTTGGAGAATTTGCAAAGCTATACCCTGATATTAAAATAAGCTTGGATCTAAGTAACCGTCATGTTGATTTGATAACTGAAGGTTATGATTTGGTGATCCGAGTAGGTGAACAAAAGGATTCAAGCTTGATGACAAAGCGCATAGGTCAAGCGAGAGCAAAACTATGTGCTTCACCTGATTATATAAAAAATTACGGCTCTCCAACTTCATTAAATCAGTTGCCTGATCACAAGCTGTTAATGATGAGCGATAGCTATGATTTAAAGCAATTTATCTTTGAAAATAAAATCGGTGAATTGCGTTCGTTGGATGTGATGCCAAACAATACGATCAATGATTTCACTGCATTACGTTCTATGGTCGAGGATGGTTGCGGGATTTCGCTTATGCCTGAATACATTATTCAGGACGCAATTGATAAGGGCAAGCTTGTGCAGGTTTTACCCGATTGGCAGAGTAAAATTATAAGCTATTACGTGCTGTATCCAAGCCGAAAAGGCCTAACAAAAAAAGCCAGAGCCTGGATCGATTTTTTTGAAAAGAAATTTAAAATGAATACGCGAGTTTAAGTTTTCACGAGAAGGCTTTGTTTTAGATTGATAGGCCAGTCAGAGATATATAGGCCAGCCCAGTACAACCACTTTTCATAACAGCAGTTCCTGTGGACCTATATTCATGAGAGGCTAGTCTTGTGAAAAACTTTTAATTCTTCTTACAAACTTGATTATCTATCTAAACCGACGCCTATGAAACGCATCTTTACTTTGAAGAAAGCGCCGATATCAAGAAAAGGCCGCGGCGGGATCCATGTTGCTGGTACTGAAGCTAAACAATCATCAACTAGGTCGGATGAAATATTACAGGCGTAGTCAGCCAAGGCGGCACCAAAAGCCGTTCCTCTGCTAACACCAGAACCATTATATCCACCTGCTAGATAAATATTGGGCGCTTGTCGGCCAAAGAAATTTGTAAAGTTTTGGCTTATCCCCTCAACGCCTGACCATGAAAATTCGAAAGGAACGTGCGAGAGTTGGGGAAAACGTTTCTCGAAAGCAGCACGGTGAATATCCCGTCGCTTGGACAAGAAGGTATCTGACATTAGGACAGCACCATGATATTCGGCCGTATTTCTAAGGGAAATACGGTTGTCACGGGTTAGCCGAACAGTTGCCCCGCCGCTATGAAGCGAGAGAACGCCCCATTCTTTAAGGGAACCTAGATTAGAAAGCTCATCATTTGTTAGTTGGCGGGTGAAACTGCCAGATAGTGTGCTTCCCATGATATAGCGGTTTAAAAAGCCCAGCTTGGGGGCTTCGTAATTGGTTGCGACGATGACTTTATCTGCCGTGATTTGTCCGTTTTCTAGCTCTAAAAGGCAAGGCTCTCCCCGATTGATTTTTAATACCGGGCTATTTTCATAAAGCGTAACGTTTGCTGGCAAGTTATCACCAAGACCATGAACAAGAGCAGCAGGTTGTAATAATACACCTTTGGGAACATGAATACCTGCTTGGTAGAGAGATGTTCCTAATCGTTCCGTCAAGTCGTCTTTATTTAAGAGGGTGTGTTCGTAGCCCAGTCTGTTCAGGTGATCTTTGAAATTATCGTACTCTTTTAAAGATGCTGCATCAGCTGCCGTGTGATAGTAACCATCTTCCTGCCACTGACAATTGATCCCCAGATCAGTCACCTGTTGTCTTAATAGATCAAGTCCTTGGGCATTAATTCTCGCTATCCGGCGATAATTCTTCTCCTGCTCTTTATCGAATGCCCCTGAAAATTGACTTATGGCCACCGCATAACCAGAATTTCTGCCAGAAGCACCCTGCCCCACCTGTCTTGCATCAAGCAGAAGAACCTGATCGTTAGGGTTCTGTTCTGCTAACCTTCTCGCTGCGGATAAACCGGTAACACCTGCGCCGATAACAACCCAAGGCACGCGATGAGTACCTGTTAATGATTTGGTTGGTTCTCTTTTGGGAAGAAGTTCTGCCCAACCGTGATTATCTGTTGAAAAGGTAAGTGGTGCCAAGGCCATGGAATATATCCGAAAATACTTTTTATCCTAGTTAAAGGCTGTCGCATAACAAGAGCTGATGGTCAATAAGCCAATATAAATTTTCTCGGATATAATTTGATTGAATTCCACGGTTTAATACCACGATCTAGGATAAAACCTTAGTCGTTCAGTAACGTATTTATCGAGTTTTTGCTCATAAGAGGCCGGTAACTGATCTTCACTCAAACCAATGTCTTTTAAAATGTTGTTATTCGAAATAGGCAACCTGTTGGCGGCTGAATGTGTGAAGAGTGTTTTGAATAGGGAAAACATTATCCGTCCTTTTCCGTGTGATGTATTCCCCTATTTGACTTTAAATTTTATTTTCATAAAATTAGCTAATAATGTAACTTGGTATTCATAAATGAATAATGTGTCTTGGAATGATCTAAGGGTATTTGCCGCAGTGGTTCAAAAGGGAACTCTC
The DNA here is from genome assembly GCF_937128705.1 of uncultured Kiloniella sp. Taxonomy (GTDB): domain Bacteria; phylum Pseudomonadota; class Alphaproteobacteria; order Kiloniellales; family Kiloniellaceae; genus Kiloniella. The sequence continues at coordinate 4,021 of NZ_CAKZMP010000340.1, forward strand.
TCTGCGGCTGGGCGACATTTGGGCCTTAGTCAGCCAACAATCGGTCGCCATATTGATAATCTGGAAAAAGCACTGAATAAGAAGCTTTTTGATCGTGGTTCAAGAGGGTATCAGCTTACAGAACAGGGCTTGGAATTATTGCCGCATATAGAGGCAATGGAGCGTGCCAGTAATGCAATAGAAGAACAAGATCAGGATAAACTGGCAGGCATAGTCAGGCTCTCGTTGCCAGAAATCACAAGTCGTTACCTAGGCAAAAGGTTGTTACCGCTGCAGAAACTATATCCTGATATCAAGCTAGAGATTGCTACATCGAACCAATTTGTGAATTTATCAAGGCGTGAGGCTGATATAGCACTGAGGACAGAGTTACCTGCACAGGGTGATTTAAGAACAAAACTAGCCTTTAAAACTCAGGCAGCGATTTTTGCTAGCCACCAATATGTAAATCAAAATCCTACTGCCTTAACAGAGGAACGATATCAGAACTGTGATTGGGTTGTTCCTATTGACGGATGCTCTTCAAAACAAGCTACAGAATGGTATCAAGAACAAATTTCGCCGTCTCGTATCTCGTATCGATGTGCTTCTTTTCATGTGATGATGGATTTGGCGCTTGCTGGTGCAGGATTGATTTTGTGGACAAGCGGTTATGCCAGAGACCATGTTGGACTTGTCCGTGTGTCAGAGGAAATCACAAGCCAGCAACGTGATTACTGGCTTGTGGCCCATAGTGAAGTACTGGAAAACCCCAGAGTTCGTGTCATCTGGGATTGGCTTAATACTCTTTTTGAAAATGAGCGGGATAAGTTTATTCTCTAAGGAAGTTTCCCTTTTTCATGTTGGTCAACAAGATATCCTGCTCCTGCCCCTACTGCACCACCAATAACAGCACCACAAGTCACGCAACCGCCTGTGACAGCGGTTCCAACAACACCAACGCCAGTACCTATAGCACCACCGCTTAAAACGCGTTGCTGTGTGTTGGATAGGCCACTACAGGCGCCAAGAAAAAGCGTTGCTGTTAAGATGATTGCGAGATGTTTGATCGTTTTTGTCATGACCAGCCCATGAAAGTTGTTTAATGGACATGGTTATAAAGTTATGAGGGGATAGTCGTCTTGTATCTATTTTGGTAAATTCATGTGTTATTAATGTGTCCCGGTGGGGTTAATGAATTTGGGTTTTAATAGCTTAATTGGCAACTTATTAATTAATGGCCTGCGGTTAAACTTTCAATTTCAAAACGTATAAGCTTTTAATTTACTGAATATAGCAAGTAAGATAGCTGTATTAACGGTTTACTAGGGCTTTCCTCACTTCACTCTGTTTAGTGACCAATTTTCCATAGGTCTGATACGATACATGTTTTCGTTTGCTTATAAATTTTCTCGGCAAGTTATATGGGGATGGATCTTTGTGTTTTCCAGCAGTGGATTAGCGGTTGGATTAGCAAGCTATTGGCTAGGCGCTTCTACAGCATTGGAGCTAAGAGAAACGTCCATAGAGCGGTTAAGTCTCTACCAATCTAACCTGCTTGGTGAGTTGGACAAGTATCGATATCTTCCCTTTGTGTTATCGGGAAATGAGGATGTAAAAGATCTTCTTACAACCTTTCCAAATGATACGTTCTTTGCCAATAAGGTTAGTAGATACCTTGCAGAAACGAATAACAAGGCCGAAGCCAACGTCCTTTACATCATGGACAAGCAGGGAAATACACTGGCGTCATCAAATTGGCAGGATGATACAACTTTTGTCGGACACAACTATTCTTTTCGGCCCTATTTTCAGGATGCAATAGAAGGCCGCGAAGGTCGTTTTTTTGCAATCGGCACGATATCTGACACTCCTGGGTTTTTTATGTCTCATCCTGTTTATGAAAATAACAGTATTATTGGCGCGACGGTTGTTAAAGTAAATCTGACACCCTTGCAGCAACAGTGGAATGACGGCGGTGAGAATGTATTGATTACGGACGACAACGGAATTATTTTTTTAGCAAGCAAAAAAGAATGGCTTTACAAGAGTTTACGGAAAATTTCTGATACGCAATTACAAAAACTGAAACGTATTAAACAGTACGGAGATTCCACATTCGAAATACTTAGGACGGATAAAACGGGTATCGCTGGTGACATTGCCACGGAAGTTGATGGTAAAAAATATCTGGAAACTATTCAAAGCATAGAAAATACAAATTGGAAAATCCATTACCTTGTTTCTATCGGTCCGATTACCGAAAACCAACGGACAATTGTTGCGATAGGTATTGGGGTTATGATCACGTTATTCGTGCTTGCCTTGTTTATACGTGAGCGACGTCAAAAAGTTATTTCAACCCGGAGGGCTTTAGAGGCCGAAAAGATGGAAGATATGAACCGGCAGCTTGAAATAGAAATTGAAGAAAGAAGAAGAACCGAAAAAGAGCTCAGAGCGGCACAAGACGGATTGGTACAAGCAGGTAAGCTAGCAGCATTGGGGCAAATGTCAGCCGCGATTGCTTATGAAATAAATCAACCGATTGCAGCTATACAGAATAATGTTTCAAACTGCGGATACTACCTTAAAGAGGACAAAGACTGGAACCTTGATCAATCTTTGACTGAAATATCGTCTTTAACTGAAAAAATGGGGGTGATTACAGGGCAGTTGAAAAATTTTGCTCGTAAGTCATCATTAAAAATAAAGCCTACTGATATTGGAAAGGCCATAAACAAAGCCGCTCATTTGGTGCAGCCTGTTTTTAAAACACAGGGCATCAATGTATTGATAAATGTGGCAGCAGAAAAAATGTTGATTGCAGGGGACGAGACAAGGTTAGAACAAGTTTTTGTTAACCTGTATAGAAATGCCATTGATGCAATGCAGGGAATTAACGGTAAAAAGGTTGTGCATGTTGAAGCCTCGATTATTGGTGACCGTGTTAATGTGGTTGTCTCTGATACGGGAACTGGTTTCGAAGATCATGTCCTTAGCAAACTTTACGATCCTTTTTTTACGACAAAATCGAATAATGAAAGTCTGGGACTTGGCCTGTCGATTACCTATGGCATTATAAAAGACTTAAAAGGTGAGATACAGGCGTCTAATAATTCAGATGGCGGAGCGTGTTTTGTTCTGTCTTTTCCCCGTTATATAGAAAAGTAGATTTTATAAATGGCACAAGTTGAAGAGCAAAATGATCAAGCCGTCATTGATGGTCCGGTTATGCTTGTTGATGATGAAAGAGCAATAAGAGTTTCGACAAAACAATGGCTTGAGCTGGCTGGACACTCTGAAATTGACGATTTCCAAGATGCACGATCAGCACTTGAAAATCTGGATTGGCATTATCAGGGGATTGTAATTTCTGATGTTAAAATGCCGGGAATGGACGGCCTTTCTTTGTTACGAGAGATAAAAAATATTGATGCCAATATTCCGGTGGTACTTGTAACGGGACACGGGGATGTTTCAATGGCTGTCGAGGCAATGAGAAATGGAGCCTATGATTTTATCGAAAAACCGTTTGAGCCAGAACACCTTTTGGATATCGTTAGAAGGGCGTTGGAAAAGCGTGCTCTTGTTCTTGATAACCGCGCGCTGAAACGTGATCTTGTTGCCGCCGAAGGGCTTGATGCACGTTTGGTTGGTGGAAACCCGATTATGCGAGCACTTAAAAGGGATATCATTGATATTGCCCCAACCAATGCTTCCATTCTTATTCAAGGCGAAACAGGTAGCGGAAAGGAAGTTGTTGCCAGTTGTCTTCACGAGTTTGGTGAAAACCCCAGCGGGAATTTTGTTGCCGTTAACTGTGCTGCTATTCCTGAACAAATGGCGGAAAGCGAGTTCTTTGGCCATGAAAAAGGAGCTTTTACCGGGGCGCAATCAAGACGAATGGGAAAGTTGGAGGCTGCAAATGGTGGTACTTTATTCCTTGATGAATTGTCCTCGATGCCAATGGATCTTCAGGCAAAACTTTTGCGGGCCTTGGAAGAGCGTAAAGTAACTCCTTTGGGGGGAAACGTTGCCAGACCTGTTCAATTCAGATTAATAGCAGCCCTTCAGGAACCGCCCGAAGATGCGATTGCCTCGGGTAGATTACGGGAAGATCTTTATTACCGTATTGCAACTTTCGTGATGGCAATCCCACCCCTACGGGTACGTAAAGATGATTTGCCAATTTTATTCAAGCTTTTGGCAAAACGTGCAGCCGAGACTTTCGGGCGGGAAATCGAAATGCCTGGCCCCGAAGGTATAGCCAGTCTTATGGCCCATAATTGGCCGGGAAACGTGCGCGAATTAAGAAATGCGGCAGAGCGTTATGCTTTATCGACACGCCCTCCTGAGGAAAAGCTATCGATCATTTTAAACAGTGAAAAAGAAAGTCAGGCAAGAACATCCCTCCCTCTTATAGAACAGGTACGTCTATTTGAGCGAAATGTTATACTTGCTTCTTTGGGGCGGCATAAAGGAAATGTATCAGCAGTAATTGAAGAGCTTTCCATTCCGAGGCGTACACTTAATGAAAAGATGGCCAAGTATAGTCTTAAACGAAGTGACCATGAGTAAATGCTGAATTATGTATTTTGATATGTTTCGGCGGATTTCTGCCGATGTGCTAGGTTGAATTCGGCAGATACTTGCTAACCCTTTAGCGAGGGTTAAAAAATTTTAATATATATCAAATGGTTACAGAAATGTTAACTTGGCATAAGCTTTGCTGTTATACTGTCTGGTAATGAGTGATCGTTATCTACAAAGTTCTTTGTAGTTTCAGTTTATAAAAATAATAATTATCCTATGGGAGGATACTCATGCGTAAACTTACTCTTCTTATGGCTGCTGCAGGTGTTGCACTTTCAGCTTTTGCTGCACAGGCAGAACCTATCATTATTAAACTCAGCCATGTGACAAAAGAAACTGGCCACCCAAAAGGGGAAGCTGCTGCTCTTTTCGCAAAACGCGTTAATGAAGAATTAGCAGGTAAGGTTGAGGTTCAGGTATATCCTAACTCTACCCTCTATAATGATGACAAGGCGTTAGAAGCATTGTTGCTCGGTGATCTTCAAATGGCAGCGCCGTCACTTTCTAAGTTTGAAAAATACACCAAAAAATATCGTATTTTTGACCTGCCTTTCCTATTTGACAATATCGAGGCTGTTGATCGTTTCCAAAACAGTGAAAAAGGTCACGAGTTGCTAGGCGCAATGGAAGACCGTGGTCTTCGTGCCCTTGGGTATTGGCATAATGGTATGAAGCAAATTTCTGCCAACAAGCCGCTCATCAAGCCTGAAGATGCCGATGGTCTGAAATTCCGTGTCCAAACATCTGATGTTTTGGTTGCGAACTTTGAAACACTTGGCGCAAACCCGCAAAAAATGGCGTTTAGTGAAGTATACGGTGCTTTGCAACAAGGTGTTGTTGATGGTCAGGAAAACACTTGGTCCAACATCTACACGAAAAAATTCTATGAAGTTCAGGATGGAATTACAGAGAGTAATCACGGGATTCTCGATTATCTAATCGTGACTTCATCTGAATTTTGGGATGGTCTTCCTGCCGATATTCGTGCTGACCTAGAACGTATTCTTGCAGAAGTTTCTCAAGAGCGTAATTCAATCTCTGCTGAAATTAACCAGGCCAACAAGCAAAAAGTTATCGATGCTGGTGGTGTTGTACGTACTCTGACAGCCGAACAAAAAGCTGAATGGCGTAAAAAACTTGCCCCTGTTTGGGAAGAGTTCACTGGTGATATTGGTCAGGATATGATCGATGCAGCCCTGGCTTCAAACTAATCCAAGTTTGATCTGAAAATCGTTTGATTTCTCAAATATAGGGGCTTACTGGCAGCAGTTAAGCCCCTTTTATTATCTGGAAGCAAAGTCCCATGAGCAAATTCATTACGCAAATTGAGGAAAGCTTCATCTCCCTACTAATGGCAGCGATGGTCCTGGTCACCTTTTCGCAAGTCGTAGCTCGGTATGTTTTTAACAGCGGGGCTTTGTGGGCGTTGGAGCTAACGACCTATCTATTCGCATGGCTTGTTATTTTCGGTATCTCTTATGGTGTGAAAACACATATACATATTGGTGTCGACGCCTTTGTAAAGCTGTTCAAAACACCGGTTCAACGGATTTTTGGTTTGTTAGCTGTTACAGCTTCGGTCATTTATGCAGGCATCATGTTTTACGGTGGTTGGATCTATGTCGGTAAATTAAAAAAAATTGGCATTGAGACCCATGATATGCCCATACAAAAATGGTTGTTTTTGTCCATTCTTGTCATCGGTATGGGACTTGTAATTTTTCGGTTACTTCAGGCTTTTTTGAGTATTCTTACTGCCAAGGGCGACTTTTCAATTCTTGGAGATGAAAGTAAGGATGCTATTGAGCAGTTTAAAGAAGACGATATGAGTGAGGAACAGAAATAATGGCCATTCTTGTTCTCTTTACTCTATTGTTCCTTTTGCTTTTGTTGGGGACGCCGATTGCATTTTCCCTTGGTTTGGCAAGTCTGACAACGATCATTTTCTTTTCGAATGATTCTCTTGGCTCCATATCCCTCAAGTTTTTTGAGACAATGGAACATTATACGCTGTTGGCTATCCCTTTCTTTATCCTCTCGTCCGCATTTCTTTCAACGGGTGGTGTTGCCCGTCGATTAATCCGCTTTGCAATGGATTGTGTGGGGCACTTGCAAGGTGGTATGGCAATGGCATCGGTTTTGGCCTGTATGCTGTTTGCTGCTGTTTCAGGTTCATCGCCTGCTACGGTTGTTGCTATTGGTTCTATCGTTATTGCGGGTATGCAAAAAGCTGGCTACTCAAAAGAGTTTGCAGCTGGTGTGATCTGTAATGCCGGTACGCTTGGTATCCTTATCCCGCCATCAATTGTGATGGTTGTTTATGCTGCTGCTACGGATGTGTCTGTTGGTCGTATGTTTATGGCTGGCGTTATTCCTGGGCTGATTGCGGGCTTGATGCTGATGATCGGTATTTATGTTGCCGCACGTGTCAAGAAGCTCCCTCGCCTCCCCAGAGCAACCAGTGCAGAAGTCTTCGCTGCCTTTGGTGATGCAATTTGGGGACTGATGCTCATCGTGATTATCATGGGCGGTATTTATGGTGGTATCTTCACTCCAACCGAAGCTGCGGCTGTTGCCTCTGTCTACGCCTTTGTGATCGCTGTTTTTGTCTATCGTGATATGGGCCCACTTAAAGGACGTGATGCTTCTGATTTAGGAGTGGGTGATTATTTGATCGCTATCCCCAAGAGTGTGTTTGATGCAGATGTTCGTAAAACAATTCTGGAAGCATCCAAAGTTACGATCATGTTGTTGTTCATTGTGGCTAATGCAATGTTATTTGCCCATGTGCTAACGACCGAGCGCATTCCGCAAACGATCACCAATGCCATTCTAGAGGCAGGCCTTGAGCCTTGGATGTTCCTGATTGTTGTGAATATTCTCTTGCTCATTGCCGGGAATTTTATGGAACCATCAGCTATTCTGTTGATTATGGCACCTATTCTGTTCCCTATCGCTATGCAGCTTGGTATTGATCCTATTCATCTGGGGATCATCATGGTTGTTAATATGGAAATCGGTATGATTACCCCCCCTGTTGGCCTGAACCTCTTTGTGACGGCCGGTATAACGGGGATGCCAATTTTAAAGGTTGTAAAAGCAGCCTTGCCTTGGCTGATGATTTTACTGGTCTTCCTGATATTGATTACCTATGTACCTATCATCTCTACTTTCTTGCCGGATCTTGTATACGGCGCACAGAAATAGCATTTAGAAAGGGGAGCATAATTGCTCCCCTTTCTTATGGCACCTTCTTAATTATATTTTCTGGGATGAATAGTTAATGGAAATGAATGGCCGCTACATAATTAACGCACCAAGAGACAGGGTGTGGGCCGGGATGAATGATCCGCAGATTTTAAGACAGGCTATTCCCCGTTGTGACGAAGCTATCCGTCATTCGGATACAGAATTTACAGCGATTTTTTCTTTTAAATTAGGTTTTATCAAGCCTCGATTGGAAAGTTTGATTTCCTTGTCAGATATTAACGCTCCAAATTCTTATGTGATGTCCGCTGAAGGTAAAGGAAAATTGGCTGGAATGGCCAAAGGGCGGGCAAATGTAACCCTACACCCTATAGAAAATAATAAAACGCTACTGGAATTTCATGCCAGCGGCGATATGCAGGGAACAATTGCAGAGATGGCTTCTAAACTGGTAACCAAAACGGCACAAAAACTCGCAGATGATTTTTTTGCGCGGTTTGATGAGGTGATTAACAAAGAAGTTTAGAGTATCCAATCGTAAGTATCACTGTGTGTCTATTTTATTCACTGAGAACGTACATATTTCTTGAGGAAAGCCGTTACATCTTTTTCAGCACCATGGTCATAAAGGTCCATATGAAATCCCTTTTCAAAAAAAGCAGCCTGCTTTTGACCCGGAATTGCCTTCAATAGTTTGCGAGAAAACTGAACAGGAATAACACCGTCTTTTTCGCCATGAAAAATAAAGACAGGGGCTTTGACATTTTTTATGGCTTCGTGGGATTTCCATTTGTCCTTCAATAGAAAACGTGCAGGTAAAAACCAGTATTTTGATTGGGCGACATCAGCAATAGAGCTATAAGGCGCTTCGAGTATAACTGCTTTTACGGCATGTCGTGAGGCAAGCCAGACCGCCATTCCAGTGCCCAAAGATTCTCCGTACATTATCAATTTATCATCGGTATAACCTTGGCTTTTTAACCACTTCATTGCATCCAAGCCGTCGTTTTTAAAAGCTTGTTCTGAAGGTGTTCCGCCATGACCAGCGTATCCACGGTATTCGACTTGAAACAAGCCGTATCCAAGTTCCGTCAAGTAAGACAGTTTTTGCAGGCGGTCACCTGTATGTCCTGCGTTACCGTGGAAGGCAATAATTACAGGATAGCCCGGTTTTCTGGCTGGCTGGTACCAATGGGTCAGTTCTATCCCATCAGATGTTGTTAGGGTAATTTCCTGAACCCCTTCGCCACCATATTGCTCTGGTTTTGCGCGTATCTCTGATCCAGGGTAAACCAGCTTTGTTTGCAACAGATACATTCCGACCAGTACCAGTGTATAGAATGTTGCTGCAAAAATTAGAAAGTTCATTAACTGGCTCCTGAAACGCATACTAATACCTTGTTTTATAATACTTATAGATCAGTACTTCATATTGACGAGTTTATATATAGTATTTGAACGACAAATGTTGTCGGGAAATGACATGAAAAAACGTGTTTATGTCGTCATACCTTATATTGATTAATTCCTTATTGCCATCCATGGCAGTCGTGTTAATGAATAAACAGAGATAAATTTACCGAAGTTATCAGGGAGTGATAGATTATGGATGTTCGTGCTGCGGTCGCATGGGGTGCTGGCAAGCCTATGACAATTGAAACCGTTCAACTGGAAGGACCTCGCCATGGGGAAGTTCTTGTTGAAATGAAAGCAACGGGTGTTTGTCATACAGATTATTTCACTCTCTCCGGGGCAGATCCTGAAGGTCTTTTTCCTACAATTTTGGGACATGAAGGTGCCGGGGTTGTTGTTGATGTCGGCCCGGGCGTAACTTCCTTGAAAAAGGGCGATCATGTGATCCCTCTTTATACACCGGAATGTCGCGAGTGTGATTACTGTTTAAACCCGAAAACCAACCTTTGTCAGGCGATACGTTCTACACAGGGTCAGGGACTGATGCCTGATGGTACAAGTCGTTTCTCCATGGACGGAAAGATGTTGCACCATTACATGGGCTGTTCAACCTTTGCGAACTACAGTGTTCTTCCGGAAATTGCGTTAGCAAAAATTCGTGAAGATGCGCCTTTTGACAAGGTTTGCTATATCGGGTGCGGTGTTACCACGGGTGTTGGTGCCGTGATTAATACGGCCAAGGTTGAGCCAGGATCAAATGTTGTTGTTTTTGGTCTTGGTGGCATCGGCTTGAACGTCATCCAAGGTGCCCGGATGGTTGGCGCTAATAAGATCATCGGTGTTGACCTGAACGATGACCGCAAGGCACTCGGCGAAAAATTCGGAATGACAGACTTTGTAAACCCAAAAGATATTGACGGTGATGTTGTCGAGGCGCTTGTTGACCTGACAAACGGCGGAGCGGACTATTCTTTTGAATGTATTGGTAACGTGAACACCATGCGTCAGGCACTTGAATGTTGCCACAAAGGCTGGGGTGTCTCTGTGATCGTGGGTGTTGCTGGCGCGGGACAGGAAATCTCGACCCGCCCGTTCCAATTGGTGACAGGACGTGTCTGGAAAGGAACTGCCTTTGGTGGTGCTCGTGGGCGGACAGATGTGCCACAGATTGTTGACTGGTACATGGACGGTAAGATCAATATCGACGATTTGATCACCCACACAATGCCGTTGGACGATATTAACTCTGCATTTGATCTCATGCATAGTGGTGAATCAATTAGATCTGTCGTGCTGTATTAATTACATGCACACTTGAGGGACCTTTCTTTATGAAGGGTCCCTCTTCTTTTTTGTCTTAAAGTATTCTTCTATTGTTATCAGGTTTCGTTCCCATGACAGAACACAATATTACCGATCTTGAACTTATTAGTGAAAACAAGATGTTTGGTGGTTTTCAGCGCGTTTACAGTCACGCTTCAAAGGTGTGTAACGGGGCGATGCGTTTTGCCATCTACTTGCCGCCTGCAGCATTAAATGGAAAAAAAGTTCCTGTCGTCACCTATCTTTCGGGATTAACCTGTACGGAAGATAATGTAACGGTTAAAGCGGGTGCACAACGAATGGCAAGTGAGTTGGGCGTGATTTTTGTTGCGCCTGATACATCGCCACGTAATCAAAACATCCCAGGTGAAGATGACAGCTATGACTTTGGTTCTGGTGCGGGGTTTTATCTGGATGCCACGGAAGAACTCTGGTCCGGTTCATATAATATGTACAGCTACATAACGCAGGAATTACAGAATGTTATTGCGAGTAATTTTGATGCTGCAGATATGAATAGGCAAGGAATCACCGGGCATTCCATGGGGGGGCATGGTGCATTGACGATTCATCTGAAAAACCCAGATCTTTTCAAAACTTGTTCTGCGTTTGCGCCAATATGTGCACCAATGAGCTGCCCGTGGGGAGAAAAAGCCTTTGGTGGGTATTTGGGGACAGATAAGTCCAAATGGGCCATATACGATGCAACAGAGTTGGTAAAAGAATCACCATCGAACGCTACTCTTCTTGTTGATCAAGGAAGCGCGGATACGTTTTTGGTGGAACAGCTAAAGCCTGAACTTTTACAGGAAGTTTGTGCAAAATCTGGTCAAAAACTGACATTAAGAATGCAGGACGGTTATGATCATAGTTATTTCTTTATGGCGTCCTTTATCGAAGATCATTTGAAGCATCATGTTGCAGGGCTGTCATAATAAAAAAATTAACATATTTTGCCTCTTGTAAAGAATTTGGTCATAAATTTCGTGCCATTATCTTGTTCGTAATACAGGTAGTATTAGATGAAAGAGGCAAAGTATGTCCAAGGTACTCGTAAATGGTGATAGCTTGTCACCACAAGATGTTGAATTAATTCAGTCTTTTTATAAAGACAATATAGCAAGTGGCCACATTGGTGAAGTCTTACCATTGGCAACACAAGATGGGGAACAGGTCGTCGCTGTATTAACCCCAGATAACACTAATCTTATATGTGCATTCGGAAAGGTTTCTGATTGGTATTGCGCAATCGATACCCATTCCAATGTATTGGCAAAAGCTCAGGCGTTAGGGGATTTAATCTCTAATCTTTCGCTGTCTTCTTTAAGCTAAAAAATATACTGAACAAACGCCGTGTTTATTTTATGAGCACGGTGTTTTTTATGTTTAAAAATTTTAATTAATCAGAAAATACCTGTTCATGGCACAAAGTATCACTGTTTTCTGATATGGTTAATGTATGTTACAATCATGTACTTATCTGATTAATTAGGGTGAGGAATGGGGATAAAAAAAGAGCTTTATAAGTCAGTAATGTTACTCTTTTTACTTTGGCCATCTTCTATGTTGGCGCAAGAATCTCTCGTCTTTACCGGTATAGAAAACTCTTCTTATGCGACGATTAGTCAACGAGTGATGAAAGAGGCATACAGACGTTTAGATCTAGACGTAAAATTTACCGCCTTACCCGCAGCAAGATCTTTGGCTGTTGCGAATTCAGGTAGGGTTGATGGCGAATTATATCGAATAAAAAATATCCACTTAAAGTACAAAAATCTTATGATGATCCCTACTCCCATAGGAATAATGGAAGGTGTGGCCATTACAACAAATCCCAAAATATCTTTGCAGGGCTGGCAAAGTTTAGCGCCATACCGTGTGTGTATTCGAAACGGCGTGAAGTTTGCCGAAGCGGGTACCAAAAAAATG
>NZ_CAKZMP010000341.1 GCF_937128705.1 uncultured Kiloniella sp.
ATCAGAAACCTACACCACTTACGAAAGCTGCAAAGCCTCTGCCGAGTTTGTGGCGCAAAACTCGCCCGAAGGTTATCGAACGATATGGGAATGCAAAGAAAACGGATTGAACTAGCAGGAAATATCAGCTGATGAGCCTTAGTCTTGCACAAAAAGCAGCGCTTCAATAAAAACAACGCAACAGAGAGAAGCAATAAGCTCCTCTCTGCATTTTCCATCGATGAAATTTTCTTAGTTTGATGGCGTGATCGCTTTTAGCTTCAGCACTGGTTTTGGTTTTGGTTTAGGTTTTGGCTCAATTGGAATAGCCTTGATTTTATCAATTTTAACTTTCGCCGGTGCCTGCTTCAAAGTTGTCGGCGAATTGAATTTCGGTTTTGGTTTACATTTCCAGCTGTAAAAGCTTTCCTGTGAAGTCGTGCTAACAGGTTCGACAACTTCCACTTTCCAGGACCCGTGTTTTTTATCACTCGGTGCATTTTCAAATCCGTTGATATTACCGTTCTGTGGGGGATTATTGATTGCAAGCTTATTGATTTTTCCGCCAGACGGTTCGCCAATATGACGGGTGAAATCTATAATTTTATGACCATCATTATTAAAGTTAACACTGTTGATTGGACCTTTTGCGCCGACTTCGTTAATCATACGGTACTTAACGGTCCCCTTACCTTGCGCTTTGAAGGTTAAACGAAAACCAAGATCAGCAGGACATTGGCCAACATAATTTTTGACATGCGGCGCGACCTTCGCTTCGCTAAGGGCAAACTTTGCAGCAAGGTTATTTTGTGAAACCTGTGCTGGTGATGACTTCACAAGGGTTGGGTCACCTTTAAATTTAATACCAATTGGCACAGATGCCGTCACATAACCGCCTCTGCTATCAGCACCTTTATTACAATATCCGGCAAGAGAAACCGGGCGCATAATGCTAAAGAACTGATCCTGCTTAAGGAAGTCAAGTTCATCCCCACCACCATTTACGTGCTCTTCCAATCTTTTATTAAATTCCTCGACCGGATCAACGCGTACTGATGGATGTCCGTTCTTGATATTGGCAAGCGGAACTTTAAAAGCTTCTGCATTTCCTGCTTCTGCAATCCACCCCCCAAAAGTACCTGTCCAAACCTTGAAGGTTGGATGGTAACCATCCTCATAAAGTGCGTTTACAGGAACAATTTTGTTACCCTGTCGTTGGGCGGCACCAAAATACATCCGCCCCTTATTAAAATCGATCTTCTTGCTCTTGCTACACTGAACAAAACCCTTCAATGGAATGTTCATTACTGTGTTAACAGGTTGAACATTTATCTTGCTCATCAGTTTTGAGCCGGACATGTTTTTCAGCTCAATCATGTTAACGTTGATTCCCTTCATGGACAGGGTCACATCTTTTACATAATCAGAATTACTCCGGGGAGAATTCGCGTTAACAACTGGGGTTAAAGCTGTTGCTGTAAGAGCCAGAATACTTGTTGTTAGAAGAATATTTTTCATCTCTATCGCCTCAAAGTTTGTTGAGCAGTACTCATCTACTGCACTTGAGGGATAGGCCGTTGTGAAAGATTGAAAGGTTCAAAAAAATTATACTCTTCACATACAAACAAAAAAAGAGAGGCCCAAAAGCCCCTCTCCTACTCATTCTTCCAATAATATTCGAGTAATCGCTAGCCCAAACCACCCGGCACATTAGCTTCACGTTCGACTTCTGCGGCTTTTTTCTTGTTTTTACCAAGGCGCAGGACGTGGACGAAGTCCGGGTCGTAGAGCTTGCTGTCAATGAAGTCTTTGTCATCAGCAAGCACGTGACCGACAAGGATCAGCGCCGTGCGGGTGATTTTGGCTTCGCGGGCTTTTTCGCGCACGTCTTTGAGCGTACAGCGAATAATCAATTCATCCGGCCAAGTAACTCGGTAAGCAATCACTACTGGGCAATCTTCGCCGTAATGCGGGATCAGTGTTTCCTGCAGATGTTTCAAATTGCGCACGGACAAGTGGATGGCAAGGGTAGCCCCTGATTTACCAAAGGTATCCAGATCTTCGTTATTGGGCATTGCCGAAGATTTCATGGCTGTCCGGGTCAAAATAATAGACTGACTGACTTCCGGTAGCGTCAATTCCTTTTGGATAACCGCAGAAGCCGCTGCATAGGCTGAAACACCGGGGACAACTTCGTAATCAATATCCAGTTGATCGAGGCGGCGCATCTGCTCAGCAACAGACCCATAAAGACAGGGGTCACCAGAATGCACCCGGGCAACATCTTTGCCGTCTTTATGCGCCGTGTTGATGTCTTCGATGATCTCATCAAGGTTCATAGGGGCGGTGTCTTTAATCAAGGCACCTTCTGGAGCAAAGGCAATAACACCTTCCGGAACCAGTGACCCTGCATAGAGACACACGGGACACTTGGCAATCAGGTCACGTCCCCGAATAGTAATAAGATCAGGCGCACCCGGACCAGCACCAATGAAATAAACCGTCATGCTGCTGATCCTTCTGTGATCGTTTTCACTTCACCCGTCTCGTCAAAGTTTTCATAGAGATGGGCTTTCTTCTCATAGCCACGTGGTGTGTATACCCAGCATGAACCATCGGATTTTTCAATCTTGCGCGAGGTAGATGACCCGACAAGGACAACTGTCAACATATCGACCTGATCGGGGGTCAACTCATCAAGGCGGAGAACAGTCATGCTCTCGCCTTCGCGACCAAGGTTACGGCCCAGCATAACCGGCGTGTCTGCCGGGCGATGCTTGAGAAGAATTTCAACCGCTGTTGCAAGCTGTTTGGTACGACGTCTGGAAACAGGATTATAGAAGGCAATGACAAAGTCGCCCTGCGCTGCGGCGTTCAAACGCTTTTCAATGGCTTCCCATGGGGTCAAAAGATCAGAGAGAGAAATCGTGCAGAAGTCATGACCCAATGGTGCTCCAATACGTGCAGAAGCTCCTTGCAGGGCCGAAATACCCGGGGTGACCTGAATATCAACCCGGTTCCAGTCGGCGCGTTCACCACGATCAAGAAGCTCAAATGTCAACGCAGCCATCGCATAGATACCGGGGTCACCAGAACAGACCAGCGCCACAGAGCGACCTTCTGCGGCAAGGTTCAACGCGATACGAACCCGCATTTCTTCTTCACCGAGTTCATACCCGTGACGGTCTTTACCTTCGGCCAAGGGGCCAAGCAGATCGAGATAGAGATGGTAGCCAACCAGATCGGTTACACCACGCACAACGCGATCAACTTCTGGCGCACGCCAGCTTTGATCGCCCGGGCCAAGCCCCACAACAAAGAGCTTTCCGCGTGCCTGTCCAAGCGTAGATGTTTCAATCACATCTGATGCTTGGCCAACAGCACAGGTTGCCCGTTTGGATTTGTTTTTCGCGACTAGAAGTTGGCCTTCAGAACCAACAGCTGCCAAGGCAGACCCTTCGGAAACACCATGGCACCCCACTTCAGCGAAGACGATATCGGAGGGTGTTTTCAAACGCGGGGTTTGCTTTTCGAGTTCTTCAGCCGGGAAGAAACGTGCAGGAACATCGAGTTCAGCAGCCAAAGCCTGTACCGCGGTTTCGTCGGCTTTAACATCGATGGAGAACACACCAGCAACAGCTTTAGGCGACAATCCTTCAGCTTTCAGAGTTTCATGTACCAATCCGGACAGTTCTTCTGCGTCGGCATTACGCTCACAACCAACACCAAGAAAGAGCGTCGCAGGGTGGAGAACAAGTTCAGTCTCGGAACCAGCAACAGCTTTCTCTGTGACGGTAATTATTAGATCACCATCGTCAGAAATCGGCAGACTACCCGCTCTCACCCAATCCGCTTCGCCATTCAGCTTCACAGATGCTCCAGCCAGTACCGCCGAGATAAAGGCTTTGTAATCACCGGGGTTGCCAAGCTTCCATCCCGCAGGTGGGTTATCAAGTGCAATGCCAAAACGATTGTCAGAGGCAGTTGTAATCGAAGCTGAAACCTGAAGCTTGTCACTCAAAGTCTTTGCAAGATCATTGGCCCCGTGATGTCCGCCCAAAAGTGGTACAACAGCAGAGCCATTTTCAGCAACAGCAATGACGGGCGGTTCTGCACGTTTATCAGCCAAGAGCGAGGACAGGCCTCGGATCAAAACACCGGCAGCACAGATACCCACAATCGCGCGCCCTTCACGAAACAGGGATTGCAGGTGCGCAATGGTTTCATCAAAAGAAACATCAGCGCCTTCTACACGACCTGTACGGCCGTGAACTTCACCCGCGCCAAAGGCATCGCGTAATCTAGTGGCTAGTTTGGCTCCTTCGGCAGTAAGCGCCACAAAAGCAGGAGAGTGATCAAATTTTTGAGTCATTATAGTGTCCAGGCCTCACCACGTTTGTGGACCAAAATCATTGAGAAGTAAGGTGCCTTCGCATCTCCCACTTCGCTTAAGGGCATTACTTTCTGATTTTCCATGGTTGCGCGTTCCACATAGCGGGCACAATCAACCAAATCCAGTTCTTCAAGAATGCTGCGAATTTTTTCAAAATGGCGACCAACCTTGATGATCGCCGCGGCCTGCACATTGCGCAGGCGTTGTTTCATAATGTCTTCGTCAACGGGTCCGGGAATGATCGTCATCACATCATTGCGTGCGGCCAGAGGCGCGCCAACCATCGCCGAACAGGCCATCAGTGAAGAAACACCCGGCACAACTTCAACGTCATACTTTTCCATCATGCGTCCAAATAGATACATGAAAGAGCCATAAAAGAAGGGATCGCCCTCACATAGCACCACGACGTCCTGACCAGCATCAAGAAACTCGGCTATATCTTTAGCCGCTTTGTCATAGACATCCTGTGCCGGAAAACGTTCCGTCACCATCGGTATCCGGATCGGGTATTCTGTTTGCCCACCAGGTAGATGTTCCGCCACGATTGTTCGCGCCAAACTATCCCCGACATCCGGTGCCGGATAGGCCAATACCTTGGACTTCTGGATCAAGCGCAAGGCTTTTAATGTTAAAAGCTCTGGATCGCCGGGCCCAATGCCGACGCCATAAAGTTTACCCGTCATATCTTTTCGTCACTGCAAACTGGGTTACAGGCATCGCTGCCCGCCAGCCATGATAAGGTCCAATGGGGGATGCCTGACTAATCGAAATACGATTGAGCTCTCCCCCTACTTTTTTATGCCATTCAAAGAGTTTCATTTCGCCTTCCAGCGTCACAACATTAGCAACAAAGCGACCGCCGGGTTTTAAAGCTTTCCAGCAAATATCAAACAGCCCTTCGGATGTGGCTCCTCCGCCAACAAAAATGGCATCAGGGCGTTGCTCTTCTTTCATCAAATCACCAAGAACAGAAAGCAGTTCACCTTCTTTGATAGACAAAAAGGGTGTCCCCAAAGCCTGTGCATTTGCTGCAATACTTGAAAGACGCTCTTGATCGCGTTCGATCGCAACAGCTTTCGTTCCACGTGCCGCGCGCATCCATTCGATGGAGATGGACCCACAACCAGCGCCCAGGTCCCAAAGAACTTGCCCCGCCATCGGCATCAGGGCTGATAGGGTCGATGAGCGCACAATCTTTTTCGTCAACTGCCCATCGTGCACAAAGGCATCATCAGGCAATCCCGGAACAGTTGGCAAAACTTCGGCACGATGTGTTGCAATACACTCGACAGCAATCGTGTTTAGATCAGCACAGGCCGGATAGGACCAACAGTGCGCAACACCGTCAAGTACCTGCTCTTTCTCTCCCCCCATGTGCTCAAGAACGGTAATTTTACTATCGCCAAAGCCACGATCCGTCAGCAAAGAAGCAACTTCGGCCGGGGTGGTTCCGTTCTCACTCAACATCAGTAGCTGTGCGCCAGGTTGAACGTGAGGGTGAAGGAGACTCAAAGGGCGACCATGCAACGTCAGCATATCAACATCCATCATAGCCCAACCAAGTCTGGAGCAGGCAAGTGAGTAGGATGAGATACCAGGAACAACTAGCATTTCATCAACAGGAATGCGTTTGGAGAAAGTAGCGCCGACACCGAAGCACATCGGATCACCCGACGCGAGGATACAAATATCTTCACCTCTGCGATCGAGTATTTTCTCAACCATTGTTGAAAAAGGCGATCCCCACACTATTTGTTCTCGCGGATCTTCACCCAACATTGCCAAATGACGCTCTCCGCCAACCAGCACCTTTGCCTGATCAAGCAAACGACGTGCGACAGGCGTCAGGCTATCCAAGCCTTCCTCCCCGATGCCCAATACTGTGAGCCAAGCACCCGTGTTTGCTTTTGAGATCATTTGTTGTCCTTTGCTACTGCGTTCAATGCAGCAGATGCGATAGCGCTTCCGCCGCGACGACCACGTAAAGTCATGTAAGGTACGTCAATCTTGGCAGCAATCAAGGCATCCTTCGATTCAGCAGCCCCGACGAACCCAACAGGAAATCCAAGTATCGCAGCGGGCTTTGGCGCACCATCTTGCAAAACTTCCAATAACCGGAACAGCGCAGTTGGTGCATTTCCGATGACGACAACAGCACCTTCAAGATGTTCTTTCCATAACTCGACAGCCGCAGCGGATCGCGTGTTACCGATCTCTTTCGCAATTTGTGGCACACGTTCATCAATCAAGGGGCATAAGATCTGGTTGTCCGCCGGAAGCCTGTTTTGAATAATACCATCCCGGGCCATGCGACAATCAACAATGATGGGCGCCCCCGCTTTCAAAGCAGCACGTCCTTTTGCCGCAACATCATCGCTCCAGGCCAGATCGTCAATTACTTCCGGCATGCCACAGGCATGAATAATACGCACAGCCACATCAGCAACATCCGTAGGAATTCCACCAAAATCAGCAGCAACTTCTATCTGGGCAAATGACTCACGATAGATTTCTTGTGGGTCCCGGATATAGTCATATTCAATCGGCATACTTTAAAACCTTGATCCTAAAAACCTTAATTCCCCAAATATTCCTTTAAATCAGGAGTTCTTTTCATCTTTCGTCATGGTCACAGGGCCAAGAGGATGATCCGCATGCGGATAAGGATGGTGGTGGTGATCGTGATCATGCCCATGGTCGTGACTATGACCGTGTCCATGAGAATGACTGTGATCGTGGGAATGCCCGTGAGAGTGGTCATGATCATGTGAATGATCGTCGGCTGTGCCTGTACCGATACCTTCAACATGATGATGATGGCTTTCCTGCGGCAGGCCAATTTCGGCTTCAAAGCCCAGAACCTGTTCTCTGTATTTGCAGAGTTTGCAGTTCATCACATTAGCACCGTCCAGAATTTCCTGAACGCGATCAGCAAAGGCATCAAGAACCTGCGGGTGGTCAGACAGATAAGGCGCTTTCACAAAATCAATATCCGGATGTGCTACAGCCACTGTATCTGTGTAATCGTAAATGCGTTTAACCAAAATGCCTGTGAAGAGGAAGTAAGGGAAAACAATAATACGTTTGTATCCAAGCTTTGCTGCGTGTTCCAGACCCGGCTGAACCAACGGAAAAGTCACGCCGGAATAACAAACTTCGCCCCAACCAAAGCCAAACCCTTCCCAGAGAAGGCGCATTACTTTGTTGACGTTGGAATTTGCATCCGGGTCTGATGCTCCGCGGCCAACAACCATCAGCATGGTCTCGCTGATCGGCATTTCGCCGTTTTCTTTGTTCGCTTGATCAACGGCTTCTTGAATGCGGTCAGCAGCAGCTTTGATCAATTTGGTATCAATGCCCAACTCGCGCCCATATTCAATTTTCATTTCAGGGTTCTGTGCTTCGTAAGTCCGCAACACAGACGGGATGTCGTTCTTGGCATGACCAGCGGCAAAGAGCATGCCCGGAATAGCCAAGACCAGATCATGTCCGGCTTCGCGCAAATTATCTAACCCAGTGCGAATAATTGGCGTCGCGAATTCCAAAAACCCACTATCGACTTCGTATTGAGGCAAGCGTTCACGAATTCCACGGGCAACGGATTCAAACTCACGGACGGCGCCTTCATCACGGCTGCCATGTCCGCAAACCATTACACCAATTTTAGGACCGTTTTCGGTCATTATACTCACCTCATCCATTATTTTTTAGCAACAAGGGGGCGTTGCTGCGATACACTTTTATCAAATTATGACACACGACTACTTGACCTGTAACAAGACTGCTAACATTCTCGCGCCATGTTAATGTCGTATTTGGTCCAAGAACCACTTTTTTTACCAATCCTGATCCTGATTACAGCTATTTTCATAGATATCTTAATCGGTGATCCTGCTTGGTTGTATCGCTATGTTCCTCACCCCGTTGTTATTATCGGGAAGGCCATAGAAATCAGTGAACACCGAATGAATAACCCCAAGAACAGCCGGATCACCGGCATCCTTCTTGGCACCTTACTCTCTATCGGAATCATTGCTCTGACCATTGCTATCGGTCTTATACTCTCCCGTACGTTGGGGCAAGTATCTCATGGCTGGATTATCGAATCCATCCTTGCGTCCAGCCTTATTGCCTATAGAGGTCTGGGAACAGCCGTTCACAATGTCGCGACGGCACTTTCACAAGACGTGGACGAAGGTAGAAAAGCCATCAGCCATCTGGTCGGACGAGATCCCAAGAGCCTGAATGAGGCGGGGATTAGCCGCGCCGCCATCGAAAGCATGGCTGAAAATTTTTCTGACGGCGTTGTTGCCCCCGTTTTCTGGTTCGCGCTTTTTGGCCTTCCCGGACTTTGCGCCTACAAGGCAATCAATACTCTGGATAGTATGATTGGACATAAGAACGAACGCTTTGAAGCCTTTGGGAAATTTGCCGCCCGTTTAGACGATTTGGTGAACTTAATTCCAGCAAGACTGGCTGGATTATTCTATGTACTTGCAGGAATTTTTATTCATAAAGCATCTGCGATCAGAGGCTTTAAGGTGATGATCCGTGACGCGGGAAAGCACAGATCCCCAAATGCAGGATGGCAGGAAGCAGCCGTTGCCGGTGCACTTGGCTTTGCCCTTGCTGGCCCTCGGAAGTATCCGGGCTATGTTGTTGACGATCCCTGGATGGGGGACGGTGGACGAAGTGACCTTACAGCAGCAGACATAAAGCTAGCCCTGAAACTCTACATCGGCGCGGGCTTTTGGATGGTATTCTCTTTGGGCATTTGTTTGGGAATTCTGCTCTTCTAATTCTGTTTATCAAGAAATCAAATGAAAGATTTGATCAGTCCAGAAATGGACAGCGCCATCAACAGCACTAAAACCACATAACGATAATGAGTTGCTGAACTCCGTTGGAATATATAATTGCCAAGGTAAATACCCAGCGTGACAGGAACGACAAGAAGAAGCGCCCGTGCAATGGTGACTTGATCCAAAAGCCCTGCGAAGAACAAAGTACCTGTTCCATAAGCATCAAGTATCAGAAAATACAAATTCAGCGTCGCTCGGACAGCCTCAGCAGGAAGTGCTGCAGCCATCATATAGATGGCGACAGGTAATCCCCCTAGAGAAGCCGCACCATTAGCAAACCCTGAAATTAAGCCAACGGATAGATTTTTAGCACCGCTTTCTTTCACTTTAAAGCGTGCGCCCAAAAACAATAAAATACTCGCGATCAAAACACCTAATGAAATCGCAATACGCAACGGATCAGCAGGTATTATTTTCAACAGAAAAACGCCTGCAGGCACCCCAATCGCAGCCCCGACACAAAGCCACCGCAACAGCCCCCAATGGATGGCAGTCCACGTCATCCGAGCCATCACCAGACTTGAGATCATCTCAAGCAACAACGCAATCGGCACGACCTCAACAGGCAAGAGCACAAGGGTCAAGGACGTAACCACCAACGCAGATAAACCAAAACCTGCAAATCCACGACAAAGTCCGGCAATAGAACCACAAATCAGAACATACAACAGATCAAGAGCATCTAACTGAACTTGTGCTAATAAAAACGCCATCACCCTACCTTGCCTATATTTTAACTCGTCTCGCGATTACGATGATGCCCAGCGATTACAGGCTAAACCTACGCAGAAGGGCGCACCAACTGCACAACTTCATTTACCACTGAATAATCCTGATACCCCAACCGAGCCAAAGGCTTCATTTTGGCCGCATCAACCAGACCATCCGTGAGATAAGCTTCATCGATGTGCATTCCGACCACTTCCCCAAGAACCAAAGTATAGTGCTTACCATTATCGTCTTTCGGCAAGTCTATAGTCTTGAACAACTTACACTCAAAATGAACTGGTGCGCCTTTCACACGAGGAGGCTTGATCACCTGAGAAGGAAGCTTCTCAAGACCTGCCGCTTCAAACTCATCCACATCTGCTGGGGCAGGTTTTGAGCTTTCGTTCATTGCGGTGCGCTGCTCCCAAGAAACAAGATTAAAAACGAATTCTTCCGTTTCGATGATATTCCGCAACGTATCCTTTATGCCCTCTTCCCGACTATCCGGCGCTATGCCCACACCAATAATTGGTGGCTCGTCGGCAAAAGCATTGAAGAAGCTATAGGGAGCAAGATTACAGACGCCACTGGCTGACTGCGTTGAAAGCCAGGCGATTGGGCGCGGTAGGACACAAGCTTTAAAAGGATTATAAGGCAAACCATGGTCTTTATGTTTGCCGGGAACAAAAAACATCTATGTCTCCGAATGAGTAGCAGCGATTAAAAGCTGTAATAAAGAAAGTAACGGAGCTTAGGACGTTCCTATAAAAATCTAAAGTCCATAAAATTTAAAATCCAGAAAATCTCCAGAAAATCTCCAGAAAACTTAAAGACGGGTTTTGTGAAAAATCCAATCCGGAACAGAGCGTATAATCAACATAATGACACCCCAAAACCAAGGTGTGTAAACAACGGACTTTTTCCGATCCAATGCCTTGATAATTAGCTTGGCGATCTGTTCAGGTTGCGCCCATAACGCCCCTTTGTCGAAAGCGGCTGTCATCGGGGTATCGACAAAGCCCGGTTTAATCGTCAAAACCTGAACCCCAGACTTGGCAAGACGATGACGCAGACCTTGCAAGAAGATTGAGACCGCACCCTTTGCAGCACCATAGACATAATTTGACTGTCGCCCCCTATCCCCTGCAACAGAAGAGATAACAGCAATTGAACCTTTTTTTTGGGCTTCGAAAACATTGGCAAAGTACGTCAATATTGCCACAACACTGGTCGCATTGACCTCAAAAGCCTTCAGCGTGTCTCCCACAGAAATTTCACAGGCCTTTTGATCAGGAAGAACGCCATGTGCAACGAGAAGTATATCAATCCCATCAAGTTGCTTTATGGCTTTATCAAAGATGTCTTCACTGCTTTGCTGCCCGGTAGCATCATACACACCCGTGTGAATATTCTGCGCACCCCGAACCTTCAGATCATCGGCAATAACGGACAGTTTTTTCTGATCACGAGCCAATAAAAACAGCTGATCACCACGTTTTGCAAAAAGCCTTGCCGTTGCCTCTGCAATTGCTGACGTCGCGCCAATTATAAGTACTTTTTTCATATACGTCTCAATATCTTATATGTCCTGATCCTAATGCCCGGATACTAACGTCCGGCATCCAAACCCAACCGCCTTGATTGTAATGAGGCAAAGGTACCTATAGCACCGTACTTTTCCCTGACAGACTGAAATACTTCCCACTGGGGATAACCCGCTTTGAATACATGGTCACTCATGCGGGCATCTTTTGTCAGATATACTCTGCCCCCATAGTCCTGAACAATTGCATCTAATTGATCCAGCAATTCAAATGTTTGCACACTAACTTTGAAATCTAGTGCCAGCGTATAACCCTCAAAGGGGAAAGAAAGGAAATTGTCATTTCCTTTGCCAAAAACCTTTAAGACCGACAAGAAAGATCCCGCACCGGATTTCGCTATTTTGTCGAGAACACGTGTCATCCCCTCTAGACCAGCATCCTTTGGAATAACAAACTGATATTGCACAAAGCCTTTAGCACCATACAGCCGCGTCCAGTTCCCTATACCATCCAAAGGATAAAAATAGGGACCATAATGCACATGGCGTTCCTGAGTTTGTTTTCGAATTCGCCCATAATACAGGGCATTAAAGGCTCCCACCGTCAATTTGTTCAGACAAACTTCCGGCAGGTTAAAGGGAATGGAAAGTGCTGTCTTTTTCAGATCATCATATCCACCTTGTCCACTATGCCTTCCCAGCATCAGCAAAGAGCGACCAAGATCTTTCCCCTGTTTAAGGCAATCGATCCAAGCGACCGAATAAGGGGCGGAGTTATGTGTATCAAAAAGCTCTAGACATTCTTTCAGGTTCCTTGCTTTACAGGTCGTTTCTTCAATAAAGCTACTCTCGACCTTTAATAGTTTTATCGTTGCGTCGGTAATCAGACCTGTTAATCCCATCCCGCCACAAGTTGCCAAAAACAAATCTCTGTTTTCAGATGGTGAACAATTGAGAATATCCCCGTTGGCGATCAAAATTCGAAATGACAGAACATGGTCGCAAAAAGCCCCCACAGTATGATGGTTCTTGCCATGAACATCACTGGCGATTGCCCCACCAATAGTTACAAACCGTGTACCCGGCGTTACAGATGGAAACCAACCTCTGTGCACAAAGGTATCCAGAACTTCATCAAGGCTAACACCAGCATCGCAGGTAAGAACGCCTGTTTTTTCATTAAAGGAATGAAACCTATTTAAATATCTGGTCGAGATAATTGTTGAAGAAAGAGAACTATCTCCGTAACTACGCCCAAGCCCCCGGGCGATATAGGCCTTATCTTCTCTTGTTTTTATTGTTCGCTGTAAATCATCCCCAGACAAGGGACTTGATACTTTTGCCTCAACAAGTGGATATTGCCCCCAACCACCGATCAGCATTTTATTCCCTTTATGATAAACACATACTTCTTGTCCAATTGGTATTTAATCCAATACCCGATAGCCAAACCGATTATACCGCCGAGATAGCGCATTATTTTATCATCAAAAATAAAATGAAACCCAAACTCAAATGCCCAAAATACAGATGTCGTGAAAACACCCATCACCGCATAAAGCATAAAAATTTTACTTTCATGCCCGATACCACTCGTTCGGTAACGAAATATATACCTTTTATCTAGCAAATACTTAGTGACGAGACCAATCGCCGTCCCCACACCAACAGACATGATCAGGGCAAAGGGGCCGGAATAAAATCTCAAAGTCACATCCTGAGAGACGATGTTAGCGATCGTCGCAAAAACAGCAAAAAGACAATAACTCAACAAAAGGTTCATCGAAGACTTCGGTTTTGAAAATTAGATATGAACAATAAGAACCAAGAACAAAACAAAAGTCACCCCTATATCGGATTAAGCATTGCAAAATTAATGCGACCCAAGCACTGGGTTAAAAACGGCTTTGTTTTGGCTCCGTTAATGTTTACGGGGTTATTCACCAACCCCGATGCCGTAACCAACACACTCATTATCACGTTCTTATTCTGCATTGCATCGTCTGCTGTCTATGTTCTTAATGATATAAAAGATATTGATAATGATCGAAAACATCCTAAGAAATCGCAAACACGCCCCTTGGCATCTGGCGCGATTTCTATTCCACAGGCTTTTATCCTGCTTGTCTGCCTATATAGCATTCTAATCGCCGGTTATTTCTATTTACCCGGGGCAACACTTGTTCTCTGTGGCTATATCATTCTGAATATTGGATATAGTTTTTACCTTAAACACCAACCCGTACTGGATATCTTTACCATCGCCATAGGTTTTGTGCTCCGCGTTTTTGCCGGGGCCACCGTATTGAATGTTCCTGTTTCAGCTTGGATGTTTGTCACTACTCTTTGCCTCGCGCTTTTTCTCGCGGCGATCAAAAGACGACAGGAACTACAGGACAGCGGAACTTCTGGTCGGGAAGTTTTGGGATCGTATTCAATATCGCTGGTTAATCGTTTTGCAGAAATGGCAGCTACTGGCGCGTTGGTATTCTATAGCCTTTTTGTTGTCACCACACGTCCGGAACTCGCAATCACAATTCCCATCGTTCTGTTTGGCATTTACCGTTATTGGTATATTGTCGAAATGACAAATGCAGGGGAGTCCCCCACAGAAGCTCTCTTTTCTGACCCTCAGCTTATGATTACAATCGCCATATGGGTCGGGGCTTCGGCCTACACGATCATTACTGGGCAGGCACCTTTATAAAAAAAGAGGCCATAATCGGGGCCTCTTTCTTACAACAAAAAGATTGAATAAATCTCTTAGAATTCGATACCACGTTGGGCTTTGATGTTTTGATCTCTAAAGGGGTGTTTCACCAAGGTCATTTCAGTAACCAGATCTGCGATTTCGATCATCTCTTCCTTGGCATTACGTCCTGTAATGACAACGTGCAAATCTTCAGGTTTGTTTTCGAGGAAATCAATAACCTCTTCCAAAACCAGATGATCATAACGAAGTGTTATGTTCAGTTCATCCAAAACAATCATGTCGTATTTCGGGTTATCACCGCGGCAAGCATCAATCATTTCTTTGGACTTAGCCCATGCTTTTTCAGCCGCGGCAATATCACGTTCTCTATCTTGCGTGTCCCAGGTAAAGCCCTCACCAAGTGCGTACATTTCAACTTGGTCAGGGAATTTTTCGAGAACATATTTTTCGCCTGTTTCCCACTTCCCTTTTACAAACTGCACAACACCTATTTTCATACCATTGCCAACGGCACGCGTCGCCAGACCAAATGCGGCAGTGGATTTCCCTTTACCTTTACCCGTATGAACGATGATCAAACCTTTTTCGTTGACCTTGTTCGATAGCATTTTATCCCGGGCGGCCTTACGCTTTTTAGACTTCTCATTCGCGCGGTCAAAATCTTCCACACTCTGTTTATTTTCTGTATCACTCATTTAATCTTCTCCCCAATATCTTCTCTCATTATACGATCCACAAACCAGTTTATTTAACTCTACTTGTTCAGCTGGTAACGATTTTTTCCAAAAGAGCGCGTGCTGAGTTAGATCGCGCTTTCCACAAATTTCTGTCCTGCGCTTCGATCATACGCTCGGCCATTTCCCGTAAAGCTGCGGGGTTATTTTGCTCCAAAAACTCGCGGACATCCGCATCATCCAAATAAGCATCAAAAACAGCGTCAAAATGATGATCTTCAACCACTTTTGCTGTCGCAGCAAAGGCAAAAAGATAATCAACCGTCGCCGCCATTTCAAAAGCGCCCTTGTAGCCATGGCGCCTAACACCATCAATCCACTTGGGATTAACAACACGCGCTCTGACGACCCGTCCGATTTCTTCTTGGAGCGTTCTAATCTGCGGACTTTCCGGGCGCGAGTGATCATTGTGGTATACTGTTGGCTGCTCGCCTGAAAGATGGCGAATGGCCGCAGTTATGCCACCTTCAAACTGGTAATAATCGTCGGAATCCAGCAAGTCATGCTCTCGATTATCCTGATTATGAATAACCGCTTCCACATCTCGCAGGCGACTTTCGAACAGACCATGCTCCGCCTCTCCTGCGCCACCGCTACCATAGGCATAACCACCCCATCCGATATAGGCTTTAGCAAGATCCGCTTCGGTTTCCCAACCACGTTCATCGATCAACGCCTGTAAGCCAGCGCCATAAGCACCGGGCTTAGAACCAAAAACACGATATCCGGCACGTTTAATCGCTGTCTTTTCGTCTAGCCCCTTAGCAATCAGATCTGCTGATTCAGCAGATACTCGCGCTGCCAGAGGATTCATTTTTTCGGTTTCTTCATCCAAGGCTGCTACCGCGCGACAAGCTGAATCAAACAGGTCAATCTGCGCAGGGAAAGCATCACGGAAAAAACCAGAAACACGCAAGGTTACATCAACTCGTGGGCGATCAAGAACCGACAAGGGTAAAATGTCAAACCCAACAACACGCCGAGATGTTGGTTCCCACTTTGGTTGTACCCCCATCAGAGCGAGGCCTTGCGCGATATCATCCCCGCCTGTCCGCATGTTTGACGTTCCCCAGGCCGAAAGCGCCATTCGTTTAGGCCAAGATCCATTTTCCTGACGATAGCGTTCAATCATCAGATTTGCCGACTTCCAACCCAAGTGCCAAGCTGCGGGAGTTGGCACAACACGGGAATCTACAGAATAAAAATTACGTCCTGTTGGCAAAACATCCGGTCGGCCCCGTGTCGGCGCACCGGAAGGACCGGGCTCAACAAACTGTCCGTTTAGCCCCCTAAGAGTCCCCTTGATTTCTTCGACACCACAAGATGTTACAATCGGTCCGATTGAGTTTTTGATCTCCACAAGAACGGGACGCGTATTCTCCCACTCATCAAAAGCGCTTACTTCTCCCGACACCAGCTTTTGTGCCAAGATTTCCAAGCGCTCAACGGTATCTCCATTGGTGCGCCAACTGCCTTCTGCTGTTAGAATATCAGGTTTTGGCCCAGACCAAAGATCACCGAAACGGCAATCCAAAGGATC
>NZ_CAKZMP010000342.1 GCF_937128705.1 uncultured Kiloniella sp.
GCTGCTGGAACGCAGGCGGGTGTTGAAGGTCTTGTCATTTACATGACGATTTACATCTTCATGAACATGGGAACCTTTGCGTGTATTCTTAGCATGCGCCAGAAAGGCACCATGGTTGAAGATATTGATGATCTCAAAGGCTTGAGTAAAACAAGCCCGGCGATGGCACTGGCCTTAACAATTTTCATGTTCTCAATGGCTGGTATTCCTCCTCTCGCTGGTTTCTTTGCCAAGTACGTGGTTTTTGCTGCTGCTGTTGATGCGGGTCTGACCACATTGGCTGTGATTGGTATTTTGACTTCTGTAATCGGAGCGTTTTATTACCTCCGCATTATTAAAGTTATGTACTTTGATGAGCCAAGTGGATCTTTCGACAAACCTATTGGTGCTGAAATGACATTGGTATTGACAATAACAACTGCTTTTGTCGTGTTCTTCATTCTGTTCTCATCACCAATTATGGATGGTGCAGCGGTTGCTGCTTCGGCTCTCTTTGCCGGGTAAAGATATGAAAGAGGGAACCTCATCCCTTGTCATTCCATCTTCTTTTGCAGTGATCTGCAAAGAAGAAGTAGGTAGTACAAATGATGAGGTTCGTCTTCTTGCTGAACAGGGGGCCCAAGACGGAACAATCGTCTGGGCCCTTCGTCAATCTGCGGGACGGGGAAGACAAGGGCGAACATGGGTTAGTCCTGTCGGAAATCTATATTTTTCGACACTTTTACGCCCTGAGAAATCTATTGCTGAAGCCGCTAACCTAAGCTTTGTTGCATCTTTGGCCCTGTCCGATGCCATACGTCAACTGGATCGAAAGCTTGTGTCTGGCTTGAAGTGGCCTAATGATGTTTTGCTTTCTGGGAAAAAAGTGTCCGGTGTCCTGCTTGAGAGTAAAGCGGACCGTTCTGGTAACCTTGATTATTTGATTATGGGGGTAGGGGTTAACCTTGTTCACTATCCGGATGATGCTCGTTATCCTGCGACCAGTTTGCGTGAACAGGGGCTGTCAGATGATATCGGAGCCGATAAATTGTTGGAAAGCTTTATCAATAGTTTTGACGCCAGATACAAACTATGGAAGAAAGAGGGCTTCGATAGTGTGCGGTCAGCTTGGCTGGATCAGGCACATGGTTTAGGTGAAAAAATTTACGTCAGGCTTCCCGGCGAAACACTTTCCGGCCGATTTGTCACCATCGACAAAGATGGTGCACTGGATTTAGATCTGGAAAATGGCAAACAGCGGCTGGTTACCGCAGGGGACGTCTTCTTTGCTTCTTGAAACCGAGATAGACACCGAGACAGATAATGCTGCTTGTTATTGATTCAGGTAATACAAATGTGGTTTTTGCCATTTATGACGGGCATGACCAAAAAGGCTATTGGCGCGCGACCAGTGACAGTAAAAAAACGGCTGATGAATATGCCGTCTGGTTAACGCAGCTTATGGCTTTAAAAGGACTGGAGCCAAAAGACATCACGGGTGCGATCCTTGCCAATGTTGTTCCTGCGTCAAACTATAACCTCAAAACATTATGCCAGAGCTATTTTTCCTGTACGCCGCTAATGGTTGAGTTAGGTAAAATTGATTTGGGGTTGAAAGTAAATATCGATCACCCCGAACAAGCGGGCGCTGACCGCCTTGTGAATGCTGTGGCCGGGTACCAACGTTATGGTGGTAATCTTGTTCTGATCGATTTTGGAACGGCAACGACCTTTGACATTGTTGGTGCCGACGGTGCCTATGAGGGGGGCGTCATCGCGCCGGGTGTTAACCTGTCTATTGAAGCGCTGTATATGGCGTCAGCAAAGCTCCCCCGGATCGATATCAAGGCGCCTTCACAGGTGATTGGTAAAGCAACCATCCCTGCTATGGAATCAGGCATCTTCTGGGGCTATATATCTATGGTCGAAGGCATGGTACAACGCATCCGCGATGAATACGGTACCCCGCTAAAGGTTGTTGCGACCGGTGGCTTGGCGCAGTTGTTTGATACGGCGACAGATGTCATTGATCATATTGATAAAGATGTAACTCTTCGTGGCTTGATTGCCATCTATGAATTAAATAGTCAAAAGACTTAAGTTAGGTAAGAAATGCGTAAAGCGGTTGTCGCTAAGAAAGACGAGCTCTTGTTCCTGCCTCTTGGTGGTACAGGCGAAATTGGGATGAACCTGAACCTCTATGGCCATAATGGTAAGTGGCTGATGGTGGATTTGGGGATTTCTTTTGCTGATGGGGCAAGGTATCCGGGTATTGATGTTATCATGCCGGACCCGACCTTTATTGAAGAGCAGAGAGAGAACCTCGTCGGATTGGTTCTGACCCATGCGCACGAAGATCACATCGGTGCTGTTCCACATTTGTGGTCTGAATTGCGGTGCCCGATTTATTGTACACCTTTCACCAAATCGATGGTCTATTCCAAATTGGTTGAGGCCGGGATTGAAGATGAAGCCGAAATTACGGTTATTCCTGTTGCGGGTACTTTTACGGCGGGTCCATTTGAAATCGAGTTGATTTCTATGACCCACTCTATTCCGGAACCAGCTTCTTTGTTGATCAGAACTGCATGTGGCACGGTTTTTCATTCTGGGGACTGGAAATTTGATCCTGAACCTTTGGTTGGCCCGCATTATGACAAGAAGCGTCTTCAGGCTTTGGCCGATGAAGATATTCTGGCAATGATCAGTGATTCAACCAATGTGATGTCTACCAGTGAATCCGGGTCTGAAGCATCTGTTCGTAATGGGCTTATTGATGTAATCGCAAAATGCACAGGCCGTGTTGCGGTGACGTGTTTTGCAAGTAACGTGGCAAGAGTTGAATCCGTTATGAAAGCGGCAGAGATTTGCGGACGTCGGGTTGTTCTTCTTGGACGTTCAATGCACAGAATATATGCGGCGGCTCGTGAGAATGGCTATCTCAAAACAGTCGCTCCTTTACTTTCCGAGGATGAATTTTCCTATATGCCCAAGGGCGAAGTTCTTGTTCTTTGTACTGGGAGCCAGGGGGAACCACGGTCTGCCTTGTCACGCTTGTCAAAGGACGGGTTCAAGCATGTATATCTGGAAGAGGACGATACGATTATCTTCTCGTCCAGAATCATTCCAGGAAATGAGACATCAATTTTCAGGCTGCAAAATAACCTGTCTGAGCTGGGTGTGCGTGTGATTACTGATCGGGACGAACATGTTCATGTATCCGGACATCCGGGGAAAGAAGAAGTTCGCAAGCTTTATGAGTGGGTGCAACCCAAAGTCTCTGTGCCTGTTCATGGTGAAGCGCGGCATCTACGTGCCCATGCAAAACTAGCTGCTGAATGTGGTGTGAAAACCCAGATCGTGGCAAAGAATGGTCATCTTATCCGTCTGGCACCAGGTAAGGCAGAAAAGATTAAAGAAATAGATTCCGGGCTTCTCGCAATAGAAGATCGTCGCCTTATTCCAATTGATAGCCCGATTATCAAAGCGCGTCAGAAAATGATGTATAACGGATCGGCGGTTGTTTCTCTGGTTATCAATGAAGCAAACATGCTGGCTGATACGCCTCAATTGACCGTTCAGGGAATTCTTGATCTTGATGAAGAGTTTGAGGACTTTGAAGACGCAATCAATTATCTGAAAGATATCTTTGGCACACTGAAAAAATCTGAAATGAAAAATGACAGTATTATTCGCGAAGTTGCTATTCGCGCTGTGCGTCGTCATTTTAGCAAAATTTATGACAAGAAGCCTGTAACGGATGTACATATTATCCGTTTGGCTTCTTATCTGGATTAAAAGAGGTTTAACAATGATTGGTCGTTTAAATCATGTTGCGATTGCTGTTCCCGATTTGAATGCAGCGGTTGCCCAGTATCGTGATGTGTTGGGGGCGGAAGTGACCGAAGCGGTTGATCAGCCTGATCATGGTGTAACAGTCGTCTTTGTCAATCTTCCCAATACCAAAATAGAATTTCTTTATCCCTTGGGTGAGAATTCGCCAATCGGCAATTTTCTGGAAAAGAACCCTGCTGGTGGTATTCATCATATCTGTTACGAGGTTGATGATATTATTGCGGCGAGGGATAAGCTTAAAGCAGAAGGCGCTAGGGTGCTTGGGGACGGCGAACCTAAAATAGGGGCGCATAACAAACCAGTCCTTTTCCTGCATCCAAAAGATTTTTGTGGAACCCTTGTTGAGCTGGAACAGGCTTAGGTTGAGAGAGAATTAAAGATGAACTGGGTTACGGGTATTCTTGTTTACGTTATTATTTGGTGGTTGATATTTTTTATGGCGCTTCCCTTTGGTGTTCGAGCCGAAGAAAATCCTGAAGTTGGTCATGAACCCTCAGCCCCGAAAAATCCGATGCTTCTGCGTAAGGCCCTTATCACGAGTGCCATCGCAGCTGTTTTGTGGGGCGTTGCTTATTACGTTATTACTAATCAATTGATCACAATTGGTGAGTTAGCCTATTAATTGTAATGAGTAATAGATAAAGCATTATAGATTTATAAACGGCCTGTTGATATTATTACCAGCAGGCCGCTTTTCTTGACTTACCTTCTTAATAGGGTTTGGTAATGCATTGTTATCATTGTTTTTATTTGATTAGAAGTTTTCGTTCCTTC
>NZ_CAKZMP010000343.1 GCF_937128705.1 uncultured Kiloniella sp.
GCCGCGAGAAACCTGGCGAGATTGGCTATTTGATGGATAGATCTCCCTTAAGCGCTGTAGAAGCTATTGATGCCGATCTGGTTGATCGCGTTGGTTACTGGGATGAAATTTCTGATGAAGCCCTAACAGGCGATCGCGAATTCGTACACCTGGCTGATTATGCCATGAGCACAACACCAGAGGCATCAGAGAATGCCAGTAAGATCGCAGTCGTATACGGTATTGGCGAAATTCACTTGGGAAAGAGCCAGGGTGACCCCTTCTTTGGCGGTGGCATGACCATGGGCTCAGACACAATTGCCCAAGCAATTTCTGATGCCATTGATGACAATTCAATCGAAGCCATTATTCTTCGCATTGATAGCCCCGGGGGGTCCTATGTTGCATCTGATGTAATGTGGCGTGAAGTCGTACGGGCCAAGGAAGTTGGCAAGCCTGTGGTTATTTCTATGGGGGACGTTGCGGCATCCGGTGGGTATTTTGTATCCGCACCAGCCCACAAAATCCTGGCGAACCCAGTGACGATCACCGGGTCAATCGGTGTTGCTGGTGGTAAAATGGTCCTCACAGACCTCTGGAAAAAAGTCGGCGTTAAATGGGACGGCGTAAAAGCCGGGGAAAACGCCGATCTCTATAGTGCCAACAAAGCATTTACCAATGAAGGATGGGCACGACTGCAAGGTTCTCTGGATCGTATCTACGAAGACTTTACAGTTAAAGTCGGTGAAGGCCGGGGCAAAAGCCAGCAAGAAATCCACTCAATTGCCAAAGGGCAAATCTGGAGTGGAGCCCAGGCAAAAGAAAATGGACTGGTTGACGAACTCGGTGGGTTCAGGGATGCCATTCGTGTGGCTCGCGACGCTGCGATGATCAAAGAAGAAACTGATCATCAACTTGTTTATTTCCCAGAACCCAAAGATCCACTCGAAGAGCTTTTTGAAAGTGCAATGGGGGGGCAGATGATTTTAACCGATCCAGTGGCTCTCAAATCATTGAGTACACTGATCAAAATAACAGCCCCGATCCTAAAACCTTTTGAGCAGTCTGTTCAAAACCCCAAAGCAAATATTTTGAACTCACGTGTTACACCTATCGGACAAGAATAGGAAAAACATCCGGTCAAGAGGATTGGAAACTGTTTATTGAAGCAGGGATCCACGATCAATCAAACGATCTGACGGGAAGTTAATCGTTACCGATGTTCCTCTATCAGGCTCGCTCTCTATAGAGAGTGAGCCTTGATTGCGCTCAATAATCGCCTTCACAATACTCAGGCCCAAACCACTTCTCTCTTCAGCTTCTTCATCAGCCTTCCAGAAAGGATCTGTAATGAAGGGCAAGTCTTCTTCTTTAATGCCGACCCCAGTATCAGAAAAACGAATGCTCAAACCAGAATAGGTATCGTGCAGGACCGTAATATCAATTCGACCTTCACGGGGGGTGAAATGAATCGCATTACTGAGAAGATTGACAATAATCTGTTTAAAGCCTTGAGCATTGGTTCTGAGATAGGGCAAGTCATCCTGTATAGAACACTCGACCTGGACTCCTTCGTCAGAAGCGCGCAAGTCCAACGCCCGAACACAACCGAGTATTTCATCGCCGACATCAAGCTCTTCGTCCTGTAAGCCCGCCTCTGCTGATTCAAGCCTGGATATTTGCTGAATATCAGTCACCATGGTCATCAGGCTGGAACCTGCTTCAAAGATATATCCCAGATATTCTTCCCGCCGCTCTTGGTCGACCTTGTAGTCATCTTCTTTCATCAGAATTTCAGAGAAGCCGATGATGGCGTTAAGGGGTGTTCTGAGCTCATGGCTCATATTCGCAAGAAAAGAAGTTTTTGCTCGATTTGCAATTTCAGCTTTTTCCTTCGCCTCGATCAAAGCCCTGTCATGCTGCTCAATCGTAATGAGCATATTGTTATAAGCTTCGACAGTTTGCCCCAATTCATCGTCGGATCTCCACTTCACCAAAACAGGTTTTTTCTGATTGGCCATTTCATCAATAGAATTGGACAGCAGTTTCAAGGGGCGTCCAACAGCACGATTGATTGCAATGGCAGCCCCACCACCAAGTGTTGTCAAAATTAGCAAAAAGATAAAAGCATCAACAAAAACCCGGACCCATACATCGGAATAAGCCCGCTCGGTCGTATACCCGACTTCCAAATGTCCCAAAATTTCGTTGTTATCAAAAACAGAATAAATCAGGGGAATACGAATATATTCGACTTCAGAAAAATTAATATCGGATACATTAGGGTCTTCTGCAGGATGAAATTCTCCCGCACCGTCGGGTAGGGTTATTTTAACACTGACAAGATCTGGATCTCTCATCAACGTTTCAAGAACCAGTATCACAGTGCTTTCATCGTAATCCCAAAGAGATCTTGTTAAAGGGATTGAAACCTTCGTTGCAACATCAAGTGCACGTTGGGCAATGCGTTCTTCTTCTAACCGGAAAAAACGGGCTTCAAAAAAAAGAAACGGCACCAACCCCGTCACCAGAACGCAAAGAGTGCAAATTACCAATAATTTTGTACGGACAGATTTAAAAGCCATATCAATCTAGTGCCTATCATTCACCGTAACATCAACAATAGACGGGTAAAAGCCTGTGATTATTGTCTTTTTCACTTCCACACCCCTACACCCAAAGCAGTCATCACAAATTATGTCGGGTTAACGACTATCTAAATTTATAGCGTCATGAGAATCCAACAAACGTCCCTTCATGGGATGAAAAATTCTCCGAAATGGTACTCTACCTGACGATTCTTATACCTAAGTACTGTAGCAAAGATACCGTGAGACAGTTAACAGGGAATAAAGATATTAACCTTAAAAAAAGAAAGGTTTCACAACGATTTTCTCATTGTGAAACCAATTTTAAATAGAAGAATTAACCATATTAAGGCAGAGTGAAATTCAAGGGCTAAATAAATTTACGAGCTGCAATCAAAAATTCAATATTCCCCTCTGGTCCCTTAATCGGGCTTTCTGTTAAGCCAAGTACTGCCCAATCGGTTTCCTCGTTCAGCCAGTTTTCAATTCGATCACAAACTTCCTGATGCAATTCAGGTTCACGCACGACCCCGCCTTTACCGACACGCCCTTTTCCAACTTCGAACTGAGGTTTAATCAGCGCAACCATAAGCGCACCGGGCCCCGCCAAGGCCATCGACGCAGGTAATACTGTTTCCAGACCAATAAAACTGGCATCGCAAACAATCATATCCAGAGCTTCGGGGACTTGTTCGGTGGTCAAATGGCGTGCATTTGTACGCTCCATGACGACAACCCGTTCATCCTTGCGTATTTTCCACGCAAGCTGTCCATGACCAACGTCAACAGCATAAACCTTTGCGGCCCCATTGGTCAGCAAAACATCGGTAAACCCGCCCGTTGAGGCCCCGACATCCATACAGACTTTTCCTGCTGGATCGATGTTAAATTCTCTGAGACCTTTTTCAAGTTTAAGACCTCCCCGGCTAACCCAGGGGTGATCTTCTCCCTTTACAGTTAACGGTGCATCTTCTGCCAAGGGTTGGCCAGGCTTATCAATCCGTTTGGTTTCCGTATAAACCTGCCCTGCCATGATCCGTGCCTGAGCCTTGGTCTTGCTTTCGACCAGCCCCCGATCAACCAGTAACTGATCAGCTCTTTTTTTTCCGACTTTAGCCACGTTCCATGCTCTTGTAATTCATTAATCCTAGACGCTCTCGCCATGCAAAGCGTATTACAAAAACAACGGATACAAAAGCAAGACCCGCAGCAAGGCCTAACCAAATACCTGTGCCTCCTCCACCAAGAACAAAGCCACAATAATAGGAAATCGGTAAGCCAAACACCCAATACCCCATGATTGCCCATAACATCGGCACCTTGGTATCGCTCAACCCACGTAAAACACCTGCCGCAACCACCTGACATCCATCAACGAGTTGGAAAAGAGCCG
>NZ_CAKZMP010000344.1 GCF_937128705.1 uncultured Kiloniella sp.
TTGGCTGGTGATCTTGCCAAGGTTTGCCCTGATGGTGTCGATGTCTATTTTGATAATGTCAGTGGCCCAATTTCAGATGCTGTTATGAATTTGTTTAATATCGGCGCCCGGATGACTGTTTGCGGTGTGATTGGCATTTCACCGAACCAAGTAACTGGCCCGCGGGTGTCGCGAACCATGCTGGTGAAGAGGGCCAAGATGCAAGGTTTCCTGATTTTTGATCATATGCACCGTCTCTCCGAAGCTGTTTCAGGTCTCTTGCCTCTCTACAAAGCAGGGAAATTAAGTTTTAGCGAAGAGATTTTTGAGGGGCTGTCTTCTGCCCCTAAAGGGTTGGAAAGTCTTCTGAGCGGAGCTAATCAAGGTAAGGTTATCGTAAAATTATAGAGAGAAGGCGGTAGGAGGAAGGAACTGCCTGACATCGTCGTCTCTCTATTGATCAATTATCCGCCCTTTATAAAGCGTTCCTTCTTTGGATATCCATGTGATGAGATTGCCTTGGACCGTCATATCATAACAAGTCCAGCCAAAAGGTCTCCATTGCGAGCAATACTGATCAGCTTGCACGTTCCATTTTCCCTGTTCTGCTTTTCTGCCCTGTGCCTGATAATGGGTTATTCCTGAAGCATTGAAGGTTTGCCAGAAACCATTATTTGCATCCTGGCGATGAACAACCTTTTTGTCTGTGAGATACTGTCTGATCTCCTCACCGGATAGTTTTCTTTCTTCGCTGTATGCAAGTGTTGGGAAATTGATGAGAGTGATCAGGATGGTGATGTATTTGTAAAGGCTCATGTACTGGTTAACTTTTCCGGAGAGAATGTGTTTCTTTGAACTTATAGCGTTTTCAAAAAACATTACCTTGTCACGATCTTGTGAACTTCGAACCATATAATAAAAACAGTGATTTATCAGGGCTAAGAGGGAAGTTACAGTGCCTATAATAACTATTATAATAATCCGATCTTTAAATTCGATACTTTTATTTCCACTTAGTCTGTCCTAAGTATTTAATATCAAAAATATAGCTTTATCTTTCAGGAGCCTGTTGTATGCCGACCTATCACGATGATGATGTTCAATATGATTATGATCTGTTTGTAATCGGTGGGGGTTCCGGTGGTGTTCGTGGTGCACGAATGGCTGCGGCTACGGGCGCTAAAGTCGCTTTGGCAGAGGAATATCGCTATGGCGGAACTTGCGTTATTCGCGGTTGTGTTCCCAAGAAACTCTTTTCCTATGCAAGCCATTTCCATGAAGAATTTGAAGATGCCGCCGGGTTTGGTTGGTCCGTAGGTGGTAGCTCTTTTGACTGGAAGACACTGATTGCCAATAAAGATAAAGAGATTGATCGCCTTGAAGATATTTATAAGGGCATTTTGAAGAATGCAAATGTAACAAGGTATGACGGGCGTGCTGTTCTTGAAGACAGGCACACTGTACGTGTTGGCGATCAGACCTTTACGGCTAATAAGATCTTGTTAGCTCCTGGCGGTCATGTTGTCTTCCCCGAAGGAAAGGGCTGGGAGCATGCGATTAGCTCTAACGAAGCTTTTCATCTGGATGAGCTGCCCAAGCGCGTGATCGTCTATGGTGGTGGTTATATTGCGGTCGAGTTTGCAGGGATTTTCAACGGTCTTGGGGCCGATGTAACACAAGTTTATCGCGGTGATGCACTCTTGCGTGGATTTGACCGTGATGTTCGCGAATTCCTCGGCGCTGAAATGGCTAAAAAGGGTATCGCGCTTGAGCTTAATTTGACGATTGAAAATATAGAAAAAACAGATGGCGGACTGGAAGTAACCTATTCTGATGGGCGCAAGGTCGAAGTGGACGCTGTTTTTGCGGCAACAGGTCGTAAGCCGAATGTTGAGGGACTTGGTCTTGAAAAGGCTGGTGTTGAACTAAACAGCAAAGATGCGATCAAGGTCGATGAATTCTCGCAGACAACGGCGAAGAATATCTATGCTGTTGGCGATGTGACTGATCGGATCAATCTGACACCTGTTGCCATTCAGGAAGCAATGGCTTTTGTTGATACTGCCTTTAAAGGCAAACCCCGCGCGATGGATCATCATAATGTTGCAACCGCTGTCTTCAGTCATCCGCCCGTTTGTACGGTTGGCTTGAGCGAAGAACAGGCGCTGGATCGTTATAGTGATGTCGACGTCTATCAATCGTCCTTCCGACCCATGAAGCATACCCTGTCTGGTCGTGACGAGAGAGCTTTGATGAAGCTGATTGTTGAAAAACACGGCAAGAAAGTTGTTGGGCTTCATATGGTCGGTGCTGACTCGCCTGAAATCGTTCAGGGATTTGCCGTTGCGATCAAAGCCGGGGCGACGAAGGATATGTTTGACGCAACTGTTGGCATACATCCAACTGCTGCGGAAGAGTTTGTCACGATGCGCGAGCCTGTGAAAAAATAACGAACTTACATTTATTGTTTTTAATTACAAAGGGCTGCACGAAATTCATGCAGCCCTTTGTTTGTGCATAGAACATGACTTTCAAACTTTAAATTATTTAAGAAAAGTCCAGTTTTTGTAGAAGATACCATTAAATTTAATGAACACAGTCTGCATGATTTGCATGAAGACGTTTTGTAATCCTGTGAAGGCTGATGGCCGCAGCACGTCAACAAAGACACAATAGCGTTCATGGTCTTCTTCATTTATGGATTGATGCTGGATCGTGTCATCAAAAATGAAAAGAGGTTCATCGTGCCAGTAGTGTTTTTTGCCATCGACCTCGATATAGATATTATCACTTTTAATCGGTGTCAGGTTATAAAGAACACGTAGTGTCAGGCGTAAGGGGCCAAAGTGTAGTGACGTCGATTTCTTTTTATTAAAAACGGATACGCCGATGGTCTTGATATAGGTAAATTCCTTGTTAAAGGCTGGAACCGCATCATTGGTGTTTTTGCCATACCATTTGTAAAACAACATACCGCGGCTTTCTCCACCAAGCTGGGCGCGAATATCGCTGATGATTTCTTCTTTGTTATCGTCAAATTCTTTTAGGACACTGGCAATTTCGTCGCGATGTCCTTCGGGGAAATCATTCAGCTTATAAACATATCTGTTCCGATCAGAAATGAGATCAAGGAACAGATTGATCGGGGATAAGGCCCAAGTCAGCATGCCGTTGCCTGTAAAATATTTTTTTGCCAGATCTGCTGTAACCTGATGGTGACGTCCGACATCCAGAAGCCCCATGATGATAAAAGCAATGGTCAAGAGGGGGATAAAATAGAGGAGGATCGCCAGCGGAATGATTACACGTAATAATCTGCTGATCTGTTTCTTGCTCATAAAGTGACCCTTAGCTTCTGACCGAATACGATCTGTCTCTGATATTTCTGGCTGAGCCTGATATCTTGGTAAGATCGATCGGCGGTGTGATTTTCAAACTGGCTAACGTTTCTTCTATGTATATAGCCCGTCGGCTGAACTGTTTCAAATGACGAAAAGCTATAAGTGCGAATCGCTATCAACTAATCATGAATAGGCTTTGCTGCAAATGAAATTCTGGTGAAATCTGAATTCTAGATGCCTATATCAAGAGTATCTTCCGTACTGCGGATATGCTTGAGATATGTATTTTTGATGAATATATAAGATAAGTAAGGCTTTGTGCTGGTAAAGGACAGAAAAGACGATTAAAACTGTCAAACGTGAAATTATATTGTGTAATTTAGAGGTATTGTAAATGAGCGCGAAATGGACACCTAATTCCTGGCGCGCCAAGGATATTCGGCAAGTGCCCGAATACCCGGATTCTGCTGTTGTAGATTCCGTGGAAAAAACCTTGGCGGGCCAACCGCCACTGGTTTTTGCAGGCGAGGCACGCAGACTACGTAAGCAACTTGGTGAAGTGGCCGAAGGCCGCGCCTTCCTGTTACAGGGCGGCGATTGTGCAGAGGCATTTGCCGAGTTTCATCCCGATAATATCCGCGATACCTTTAAGGTAATGCTACAAATGGCTGTGGCTTTGACCTTTGGGGCTGCTTGCCCTGTTGTTAAAGTTGGCCGTATGGCAGGACAATTCGCCAAACCACGTTCAGCGGGAACAGAAACAATCGATGGTGTGGAGCTACCAAGCTATCGTGGTGATATCATTAATGGTATCGGTTTTACCCCTGAAGAACGCATTCCTGATCCGGAACGTTTGGTGAAGGCTTATCACCAATCAGCTTCGACGTTGAACCTGTTGCGAGCTTTTGCTCAGGGTGGTTATGCCAATCTTCGTAAGGTTCACGACTGGAATCATGACTTCGTTCGTAATTCAGCACAGTCAGATCGCTATGAAGCCTTGGCCCAGCGTATTGATGAAGCCATTGGTTTTATGGAAGCCTGTGGGTTGACCGAAGAAAAGGTTCCGCAGTTGAGCGAAACTGATTTCTACACCAGTCATGAAGCCCTTCTTCTTAATTATGAAGAATCCCTGACCCGCGTAGATAGTCTGACTGGTGATTGGTACGACTGTTCCGCACATATGCTGTGGATAGGTGATCGTACAAGACACCTTGACGAGGCGCATGTCGAATTTATGCGTGGTATCCATAACCCGATCGGTATGAAGTGTGGTCCGACATCCAATCCGGATGATCTGCTGAAACTTATTGATCGCTTGAACCCGAATAATGATGCCGGACGTTTGACTCTGATCGTTC
Organism: uncultured Kiloniella sp.; assembly: GCF_937128705.1. Lineage (GTDB taxonomy): Bacteria > Pseudomonadota > Alphaproteobacteria > Kiloniellales > Kiloniellaceae > Kiloniella. Next base: position 4,679 of record NZ_CAKZMP010000344.1, read on the forward strand.
GTATGGGCCACGACAAAGTTGAAGAACATCTTCCGGCACTGATCCGTGCGGTTGAGCGTGAAGGCAAGAAGGTGGTGTGGTCATGTGATCCTATGCATGGCAATACCATCAAGTCTTCTAGCGGATACAAAACACGTCCGTTTGATCGTGTTCTGGCAGAGGTTCGTAACTTCTTTGCTGTTCATAAAGCTGAAGGCACCTATGCAGGTGGTGTTCACTTCGAAATGACAGGTAAGGATGTGACCGAGTGCATCGGTGGAGCGCAGGCGATTAAAGATGAAGATCTTTCCGCACGTTACCACACCTATTGTGATCCGCGTTTGAATGCCAGCCAATCCTTGGAATTGGCCTTCTTGATTGCGGAACAGTTGAAAGACGAGCGTGAAAACCGTTCCTCTTCACCTGTTGCACAGGCGTCTTAAGGTTCTGACGATTAACGGGTAAGCTTTATGCCTGACAGTACACACGAAAAACGTCAACAGAACAGACACCAGAGGGAGGAGCGATCCTCCCTCTGGCCTGTTGAAGATAAAGACATCACGGCTTGGACAGACCATTATTTCAATAGAAGTAAAAAGGTTGTTGAAAAGTTTGGTGATCAAAAGGTGACCTATGCCATCTTTATGCGGCGTCCAGTCGTGTCCGCGCCGGGTCTTGTTATCAAGTGGCTGGAAGAGATGGCAGAAAAACGTAACTTTGATCTTGAAATAGATCTTCGTTACGCCGAAGGACGCTGGGTCGGTGCGGGTGAGCCTATAATGTACCTGACAGGATCTCTGGTACATCTGGTTGATCTTGAGACCTTGCTGTTACAGCGTCTTGGGCCTGCCTGTGTGGCTGCATACAATGCCTTTACGATGTGTTCAGATCTTCATTCCGTTGCTTTTCTTGCAATGGATGCGCGCCATTGTGCCGGAACCGACATGGCTGAAATTATGGCCTATGCTGCTTCTGTTGGCGCAGATCGGGCCAAGCGTAAAAACGGGGCAATTGGTTTCATTGGTAATGCGACGGATGCAACAGCGCACTTCTTTGGACAAGATAGCGGCATGGGGACGATGCCGCATGCTTTGATTGGCTATGCAGGATCGACACTGAAAGCTGCGGAAATGTTTGATGAGACCTTTCCGGGTGATCCCATGACTGTGCTGGTCGATTATTTCGCCCGTGAGATTACAGATGCACTGACGGTATGTCGTCGTTTTCCAAAACGTGCGGCTGAAGGTCTGTTGTCTGTGCGTTTGGATACGGCGGGAAGCCGATTTGTCGAGACACTTGATCCGCCGAGTTCTTATGCGGTGCTAGAACGTAATGTGCCGCGGGCAATCCGTGGCTATCGTAACGAAGAAGAACTTCGTTATTTGGTAGGGCCTGGAGTATCTGCCGCTGCGATTTGGACGATGCGCGAAGCTTTGGATAAAGAGGGCTTTACCAAAGTCAAAATTGTTGCCTCATCCGGTTTTAGCCCGGCAAAGTGTCGCTTAATGGCCGAGGCGGAAGCACCGCTTAATGTCGTTGGTACAGGAAGTTACCTGCCTAATCGTTGGTCTGAAACCTATGCGACGGCTGATATTGTAGAATATGACAACGTTCCCCGTGTGAAGGTGGGACGAGAGTTCCTGATTAGAAAGTAAATAAGTAACAATGACTGAAACAGTCACAGACGCATCAACAGATACATCTATTGAAGATCTTATCGATAGTTTTGAATTCCTAGATGATTGGGAAGAACGATATCGTTATATCATTGAGATGGGGCGAAAGCTTCCGGCTATGGACGATGCTCTCAAGACAGAATCTTCCCGTGTTCAAGGGTGTACGAGTCAAGTGTGGCTTGTGTGTAATGTGGATGAAAGCACGCCGCAGCGTTTGAGCTTTATTGCCGATAGTGATGCCCATATTGTCCGCGGGCTTGTTGCTGTTCTTCTGATGATCTTTTCAAATAAGACTGCCCAGGAAATCAAGGCGATTGATATTGATGATATTCTTGCTCGACTTGAATTCTCTCAGCATCTTAGCCCGAACCGTGCCAATGGTTTGCATGCCATGGTAAAGCGTATTCAGGCTACTGCCGAAAGCTATTGCTGAGATCAGTAACGGCTTGTAAATGCCTTCAAAAGTATAAAAGCTCGCAGAAATTTTCTGCGAGCTTTTTTTGTGACTTTATAGTACGGGGGTATTGGGTCGGACTAGAAGGTTCCGGGATAAGAGCCACCATCGAGAAGCCAGTTCTGTCCGGTAATAAAGCCTGCACGTGTGCTGCACAGGAATGCGCATGCAGCGCCGAACTCATCAGGTTTACCAAAGCGCTTGCTTGGGTTTGATGACTGGCGTTTGGCCCATTCTTCCTCAAGCGTTGTGCCGTTCTTTTTCGCAGCACCTTCCAGTGTCGCGGTCAGACGATCTGTTTCAAACGGTCCAGGCAATAAATTGTTAACTGTAACGTTATTTGCGGCGACTTCCCGGGCAAGGCCAGCCACAAAACCGGTTAAGCCAGACCGCGCACCGTTGGACAGCCCCAATATAGAGATAGGTGCTTTTACGGCGCCAGAAGTGATGTTCACGACGCGTCCGAATTTACGATCAATCATGCCGTCAATTACAGCTTTGGTGAGCAGAATTGGAGTGACCATATTGGCTTCCAAAGCTTTGTGCCA
>NZ_CAKZMP010000345.1 GCF_937128705.1 uncultured Kiloniella sp.
AAGGGGCTTGAGACACTTGCCCTGCGCGTTGACCGGATGAGCGATAATGCCTTGGCGCTGGCACACCATATGGAAGGACTGCCGGGTCTCAAAAAGGTGATCTATCCCGGTTTGAAATCACATCCGCAATACGATCTTGCTATGGCGCAGATGTCTGGCAAGGGGAGTACGTTGATTGGTCTTGAATTAGAGGGAGGTAAAGAGGCTGCCTTTAAAGTTCTAAACCGTCTTCGTGTTGCGGATATTTCAAATAACCTTGGAGATTCCAAGACTTTGATCACCCACCCTTCCTCGACGACGCATCAACGCTTGAGCGAAGAAGAGCGTTTGGCCGTTGGTATTACACAGGGCTTCTTGAGAATATCGGTCGGTCTTGAAGATGCGGATGATTTGAAAGAAGATTTGGAACAGGCTATTCGAGCTTTATAATCTTACTGTTCTCGGATGTAAGTATAAAAGGTCACCAATTATGGTGGCCTTTTATGGTTTAAGGCGATCCTATTTTTGAAAATGGGTTTTTAAAATGGTCGACGTCGATACTTCACTAACTTCTGGATAGTTTGAAACAAGTTCTCTGATCTCATTGGCTTCTTGGGTGGTTTCCAGAGCAAGCTCTATGACCATATCGATTGAGCCACCCAAAGAATGGCAAGCTGTAACGGATGGAATTCTTTCTAGGCGAGGCGCAATGATTTCGCAGGACGGTAGATGCGTCTTAACCATGAGGTAGAGCCTGATTTTTGTTTTTTTGTTCGTCGGTTTGAGGGTGTAACCCGTTATTTCACCATCTTTTTCTAATCGTTTAATTCGCTCTACCAATGCGGTTCTTGATAAATCTATGCCTGCAGCGAGCTCTTTTATTGAAGCGCGAGCATTTTGTCTTAGTAACAGCAAAAGTTTCTGATCTTTGGTGTCCAAAAGGGCCTCATATATCGGTCAATCATAGTTATAATAACAGGCTGTACAACACATCATGCCTATTTAGATATCAGAGGCCAGCTTTAAAATAGTGGCTATGGAATTGATATTTATTAGGAGGTTAAAATGAATTTTCTCAACGCGAGTGATTTTGCCGGAGAAAAGGCTTGGGATGCATTGGACTTGGCAGTTGTCGAAGGGGCATCCATACGTTTGCATTGGACGGATAAGCCTTATAAATGGCACGTAAATGATGGCAAGGAAGTATTTGTTGTTTTAGAGGGGAAGGTGAAGATGTTTTTTAAGGAGTATGGTGAGATACGTCACTATATGATGCGTGAAGGTTCGCTCTTTATCGCAGAAGAAGGGGAAGAACATGTTGCTCGCCCACAGGGAGTGGCCAGAGTTTTAGTCATAGAGAAAGTTGGAAGTGTTTGAAAATATTGTAAATTTAGTTCACGGCGCAAATACATCCAAAGGTTAACTTATATGTAATTTTTTACTGCAATAGTTGAACGCCAAAGTCCGTTATTTAGTTGCTAAAGGCGATTTAATGGTTGGTTGTTTTAAACGTGTAGGTTTTCTCTTTTTTCTGATTTTCGTATTTTTGGTTAAGTTGCCATCCCTAGGGTATGCGCAAAGTACACAAGAATATTGGTTGTTGAGTAAATATCTGAAGATGCACCCGGATCAGGTCGCGATTTCCGAGCAGTTCTTTGAACAGGTGCACGGCACTGCGGAGGCTTTTGGAGAGAACCAAGCTTCCCCAGTTAAAATTTTGATCGTGTATCCAGGTCTTCAATTTTCTGATTACTGGCGGCGTTCTATAGCTTCGTTCGAAGGCAGGATGAAGGAGCTTAATATTTCCTATGAGCTGTCGTCTCATTTTACCAAGGCTGGTACAGAAGTCGCGCTTCAGGGAAAACTGCTTGGACAAAGTGTTAATGATCCACCAGATTTTTTAGTTTTTACGCTGGATGCAACGAGACATAAGGGGATGATTGATCGTATAATTTCGGCCGGTAAGACCCGTGTACTGCTGCAAAATATCACATCACCGATTAAAGCATTCGAGAAAAAGCAACCTTTACTCTACGTCGGTTTTGATCATGGTGTCGGGGCACATATTTTAGCTGATCGCTATAAGAGTGAGTATCCTGATGGGGCTAATTATGCTATTCTTTATGGCACGCAGGGGTATGTAAGCAGCCTACGCGGGGGTGTCTTCCATAGAGAAATGTCTCAACATAAAAGCTCAAAACTTCTGGGGTCTTACTATGTTGATTTTAACCGTGAAAAGGCTTACCGGGCAACAATGGAGCTCTTAAATGAGAATGCTAATCTCGATTTTATCTATGCCTGCTCTACTGATATTGCCATAGGCGTAATTGATGCGTTGAGAGAGACAAAGCGATTGGGGCAGGTCAAGGTCAATGGTTGGGGCGGAGGAAGTAGCGAGCTTGCCGCAATAAGTCGAGGGGAAATGGATTTTACTGTTATGCGTATGAATGACGATAACGGGGTGGCAATGGCCGAAGCCATAAAGTTGGTACTGGCTGGAAAAGAAAAACAGGTTCCAACCGTTTTTTCTGGTGACTTTAAGATTGTTGATCAGTCAACAACCCCGGAACAACTTTTGATATGGAAAAAAGATGCCTTCCGGTACTCGGACTAGTATTTCAAAAGGAAGATATGTCTTCAGGCTGTCGACAGTCATTGCGGCAGCATTTTTGTGCTTGATGCTGGTGGTCTCAGGCGTTGTCAGTTTTGCCGGTTATTGGGGGGCCCGTGACGCGGTCCAAACTGATATCAGTAGTTTGGGAGAGAAAAGTAAAACCATTGGCCGACTTCTCTTTGATGCACATTTACAGGTATCCAAAAGTGTTCTGGATTTAACTGTTATTAATGAAAAAATTACAACGGGTTTACAGTCGGGGAATCATGAGCTTGTCGCAGAAGCGTTGAACGAGGCGTATTATTCACAACAGGATGGAGACCTTGATGTTTTGTTTGTCCAAATTGGGCAGGGAACTGAAACGATTGATGTAAGCGCATCGCTGTTTGAAACAGGCGGTTTGTTGGAACAGGCGCTCGCCAACAATCGAATGCGTTTTATTAACGAGATGTTTGTGACGGTTGAACAAGGGCAGACGCTCTATTCAATTCTGCATAAAAAGGAAATCCTACACCTTAATTCGGGGAAGGTACTGGGGTATTTATATGCCGGGGTTATTCTTAATGACGCGACATCTGTTCTGAATAAAATTAACAATAATGTTGATAGTTCATCTTTGGCTTTAGTATCTGGGGATATTGTTGTTTCTCAACTTAATAATACATCATCAGAAACGTATGCTGTGTCCAATGTGCTCACGGGTTCTAAAGATGTACTTGCCCTTTCTCTTCCTTTAGATATCGAAAGTTCTGACAATCAGTTTCTTGAGCTCAAAATATTTTATCCTCAAGAAACGGTAAAAAACTTGGGTCAAAATTATCTCGATATTGTTCTGACAATGGCCGTGATTACTTTTATATTATCGCTGTTGTCTGTTTGGGTTGTTCGTCGGTTTAGCCGGACAGCTATTCATAACTTAAAGGAATATGCTGCGTATATTTCCCTCGGAAAGAACCAAAAACAGTATGCCCCTTCAAGAATTAAGGAATTCAACGAAATAGGCGAAGTTTTGCATCAGGTTGTCCTGGATCTTGAAGAAACGGAAGCCCGTGCAGAAGCTATTCTCGATAACGCAAGTGCCGTAATTTATTATAAGGATGTTGAGGGGCGATATCTTTTTGTAAATAAAAGCTATGAAGATCTTTTTCAGGTCAAAAAAGACCAACTTATTGGTCGAAAAGGTATGGAACATATACCTGCTGATTTCTCAGAAGAAATGACAGGGAATGATCTGGAAGTTCTGAAACAGAATAAAGCGATGACTTTCGAGGAGCAGGCCCGTCACGATGATGGCATTCATACTTATTTGAGTGTGAAGTTTCCGTTAAAGTCAGGGGCTGGTGAAACCGTCGGTATTTGCGGTTTTGCGACAGATATTACGGATCGAATCGAGGCGGAAAAAGGTTTGAGGTCAGCTAAGGAACAGGCAGAATATGCAAATCGTAGCAAGCTAGAGTTCCTTGCTAATATGAGCCATGAACTTCGGACACCGTTGAATGCTGTGATTGGATTTTCTGATCTTCTGTCGATGCAGTTGAAGGAAACGCTGGATGAAAAGAAACTTCAATATATTGAGGATATCAATCAGTCAGGCATTTATTTACTAAGCCTGATTAATGATATTTTGGATGTTTCTCGGCTAGAGCTTCACAAAGTAAATATAGACGAGGACTATTTTGATCTGAACAAAACGCTAAAAGATGCGTGTCGCATGCTCAAGGCGAGAGCTGAAGATGCAAGAGTTGACCTTAAGATAGAGCCTTTTGAGGCTTTACCCGAGATGATCGGGGATCAAAGGCGTGTGAAGCAAATAATATTGAACCTTGTTAGTAATGCGATAAAGTTTACGCCAGAACCAGGGACGGTACGGGCGAGTACTTTGCTCAATGAGAAGAGTGAAATTGTTCTTCGGGTGTCTGATACAGGGGTTGGTATTGTCGAAGACGATTTAGCTCGTGTCCTTGATCCATTTGCTCAAGTTGAAAATAGCATGACGCGAACACGAGAAGGATCTGGATTGGGTCTGTCCTTGGTGCGGTCGCTCACCGATCTGCATAATGGTGATTTACGTATACACAGTGAGCTGGGAAAAGGCACAGAAATAACAATTTCGTTCCCTGCTTCCCGAACGACAAGTGATACCGTTTCCAATGGGGATCAGACAACGATCCACTAAAGTTGACCTCCACTAAAGCCGGCCCCTAATTATAGGGTTATAGGCTTAGTTTCATGCCCTCGTGGCTAGCTTTGAAGCCTAAATTTTCATAAAACTTGAGGGCTTCAGGGCGTGCCTTGTCTGTTGTTAGCTGGACG
>NZ_CAKZMP010000346.1 GCF_937128705.1 uncultured Kiloniella sp.
ATTAATTTTCATTGTTGTCTACACGTTTATTCCTGCTTTTGGGGGAATGATCAGGATTCTTGAGCTTGCCGGTGGCCCGGCCCTGATACCTAAAAACCCACGCGCCTTGGCTAATCCGATACCAGTTATTTCTCATGTCATGGGGAGTTTTGTGTTCTGCGTCGCAGGCGCGATCCAGTTTTTGCCAAGTATTAGACGACATCATCCGTCGACACATCGTGCGATGGGTCGCATCTTGGTCATTGCCGGATGTGTATCTGCGATCTCTGGATTGTGGATGACCTGTTTTTTCTCTTTCCCTAGCGCCCTGCAAGGAAGCCTCTTATTCTCTGTCCGGATCATCGTGGGTTTCTTTATGATTGGATTGATTGGGTGGGCGGTCTTGGCTATTAGAGCGCGCAACTTTTGTAAACACGGGGCTTTAATGCTTAGAGCTTATGCCATTGGTCAGGGTGCCTCGACGCAAGCTTTATTTGGAATAGGATGGATTGTCATCTTGGGTACTGAACCCGCAGGTTTGCAGAGAGATGTCTTTATGATGCTTTGCTGGCTTCTAAATATGCTAGTTGCAGAAATTATAATTTTACGATTAATCACGAACATGCGTTCTTCACCCCCGGCGCCTATTTAATCTGGAAAAACAATCGAGCGAATTATCGTCGAATGAGTTTTGAATTTGGTAATGGCTTTTCAAGTTTGTCATCGTATCAATGAGGAATACGTTATGATCAGGAAAATTGCAGTTGCACTGCCACTCTTTATCGTGACCGGGTGTGGTTTGGGACATGCTCTTCAAGAGGCCGATACTGGAAATGAAAAATACCGAACCTGCATTCTCCATCAGGTAGAGAATTATACGGCGAGTTACAGTTTTAGTGACCTGACCGTTGGGAGGGCGACTGAGTATGTTATTTCCGCATGCAGACGACAGGAAGAAGCTTATGTTGTGGCGATGACCGAACTGGCGATGACAATAACAGGGAATATAGTTTCCCAAGAGAAATTCTTGGAAGATAAAGAAGCTATGCTACGCAGTGATTTAAGAGAACTAGCGACCAGTCTAGTTGAACGAGAACTTTAGCGGCCCATGATCGGTTTGGGGTGTTTACGGTAGTTTAGGAAATAAATCAAACACTATGTAAGGTAGCTTGATGCGCAATCTTTTGTATTATTAAGGTTGTCAATGGGAGCGTCGTTTTCTTGATGCTCTAGAAACTTGGACATTAAAACAGAATATTTAGGGTTTTGTGTCCAGTAATAGTGTCCAGGTATCTGAATCAAAAATAGGTTAGTGTTTACGAGTTTATTGACGGCCCAACTTATATTCGCAAATAAAGTGGGCTGAAAATGATGATTGCAGGTTTGTTGCAATGAATCTGGTTCCATCGCAGTTAATTCGGTTTGGCACCCTGCCTATAGATGCAATTTATGTGGTTTCAAATTAATGGAGTAGTTCAGACTGTAATGTGTAGAAAATCTAAAGATCAGCGAGTTAATCAACTCGAGGATCAAATTAACTTTGGGCAATTACGTGATATTCCAGAAGATGAGATTATGTCTCATATGTCCGATCCCCGTGTTGCAGAGCATATGCCCTTACTCACATTCACGTGGGATAAGCAGGCTCTTATTAAATTCATTGAGGCCAAAGAAGAGTGCTGGGGGCGGGATGGACTTGGTCATTGGGCAATATTTCATAAAGGCGCCTATGTTGGTTGGGGCGGATTTCAAAAAGAAGGCAGCGAATGGGATTTCGGGTTGGTTTTAAAACCTGAATGTTTTGGTTTAGGTCAACGAATAACCCGAAAAGCACTCGCGTTTGCAAAAGCAGACAGTCGTATTCCCTTTGTGACGTTTTTACTGCCATTATCTCGAACAAAAACGGCTGCTCTTAGGAGGCTTGGTGCAGAATTCATTGAAGAGATTGAATTAGAGGGCGCTGTTTTTAAGAAATATAAACTCGACACAATCTGATAGGAATGTACCCCAGCGTGTTTTACTAAAAGAGGGGGTAGGCAAAGGGATATCGCAACTCTGCCATGATGTCGCATGTTCTTGATGTTTTTATACGCCTTTGATATATAGCCGCCACATATTGTAGCTCTGGTTTTACGTTCCAGCCCGCACAAGGAAAGAGAATGTCAAAGATTGTTGTTTCGGCACTGTATCACTTTGCCGTTTTGGAAGACTTCGAGAGTCTTCGTGAACCACTTCATAATTTTATGGTGCAACACGATGTCAAAGGGACATTGTTACTTGCACGCGAAGGTATTAATGGCACTGTCGCATCATCCCAAGAGGGAATTGATGCACTTCATGCCTATATTCGCGCTGATGAGCGATTAAAGAATGTCGTGACCAAGGAGTCCTATCACGATGAAATGCCGTTCCATCGCACCAAGGTAAAGCTCAAGAAAGAGATTGTTACCATGGGGGTTGAGGGCATTGATCCGAACCAGATCGTTGGCACCTATGTCAAACCGCAGGATTGGAACGCATTGATTTCAGATCCTGATGTGGTTTTGGTTGATACCCGCAATGATTATGAAGTCGGTATAGGGACTTTTAAAAATGCCATTGATCCCAATACTGCAACCTTCAGAGAGTTCCCTGCCTATGTTGCGGAAAACCTTGAAGACGCAAAGGACAAAAAAGTTGCCATGTTCTGTACGGGCGGTATTCGTTGCGAAAAATCAACGGCCTACTTGAAAGAGCAGGGCTTTAAAGATGTTTATCATCTTGAAGGCGGGATTCTGAAGTATCTGGAAGAAGTGCCAGAAGAGGAGTCTTTGTGGGAAGGTGAGTGCTTTGTCTTTGATAGTCGTGTTGCTGTGAAGCACAACCTGGAAAAGGGTGTATATGATCAGTGTTTTGCCTGTCGCATGCCAATTACGGAAGAAGACAAGCAAAGTGAACATTATCGCAAAGGTGTTTCTTGTCACCATTGCTACGAGAGCTTGACTGACGAGCAGTTAAAACGTTTTGAAGAGCGTGAGAAGCAAATCGAACTCTCTGAAAAACGCGGGATTGATCATATTGGGGGGGAGGTTGCCTCTCTCATTGAAAAGCGCCGTGAAGAAAAGCAATTGGTCAGAGAGCAACAGAAGAAAATCACAGAAGCTCAAAAGTGATCTTATCATCGTATCTGTTGTAGGTTTTAGGTGTTTAGGCGGGATGCAGGTCATCTCGCCTAAGTTGTTATTTATTAAGCCATTTAGTAGAAATTTTATCCATGGTCTCTTTGGCTGAAATCAATGCGCCTTCGAGATACCCGCCTTCAGAAGAGGCAAGCTCACTTCCGATAAATTCTATCTGTCCCTGCCAAATATTCTGCATGCTTTCTGGATGTCTGTATTGGGGATGAGACTGGAGTGGTTCGATGTCTTCTATTGTTGCTGTAAATGGGTCTTGGGCCCAATCCTTGATCGTAATTTCAAGAGGTGTCGGCGCTTCGGGACCAAATAGGCGCTGGATTTGTTCCTCTATCTGGTGTTTTAAATGTGCCGTGCCCAAATTTTTCCTTTGTGCTCCAGATCCACCAAGAAAGCCAAAAAGCGCGTAGTTGTGATCAGGTGAGGAAGCATCGTGGATTTCCATCATGGGACCAATGCGGCTAAAGGCCTGACCCGAGAGATTATGCTCTCTCCAAAATGGGCGCTGGAAACGAATGAGGGCTTTGGCGTTCCCTGCCATCCATGTTGGAATGGCACGCATGTCATTGCGAATACGATCACTCAAGTCTGGTAAAAACTGTATCTTATCTTCAATAAGACGGGGCGGGAGTGCAAAAACAAGGTTGTCACATGTAAAGCTGATGTTGTTGCTGTTATTCTGTGCATCTATTCTTACGTCGCTATCTTGCTTCTTGACTGAAGTTACCTTGTGATTCAGGAGAATATTAGAAGAGGGAACTTGTGCCTGTAGTTTATCTATTAAACCAGATATTCCGCCCTGAATTCGATATGAAGTCATTTGATACTGGTTTCCGGGAAGGCGTTCCGAAAATACATTGGGATCTTCGTAGAGTATGTCGCCAGTATTTTGTTGTTCGAATATCTGACAATCCAGCTCTTGAGACAGTTTCATCATTTGCTGTTGACCAGGCCAGAACCAGGTCGGTCCTAGATCGTGCGCGCCGGAAGTTTTTATGCGCCCTCCCAAACGGTTACGTGCCTCAAGAAGCAAAAAATCTTTCCCAACTTTTGCCAGGCGATAGGCAAGGTATAACCCGCTTAAACCTCCGCCAATGATTATAAGGGGAGTTTTATTCATGAGCAGCTTTCGGTTTTGAATTTGTTATAATCAAGAATGTATGCCGATTGCAAAGTATAGATTAAATGTGAGAAACAGGCTTTAAGTGCAATTTGAAGAATTAATCAAAACCTGTTCCTGCACAACTGTTCTCTAGATTAATTACGGCCAGCCATTACACCACCGTCAGTATCCCAGATGGCACCCGTAACCCAT
>NZ_CAKZMP010000347.1 GCF_937128705.1 uncultured Kiloniella sp.
ACGCAGGAACCGTGAACTCATTAATGGATGCCTCAAACTTCTTTAAAATCATTGAGGATCGTCAGGGCCTAAAAATATGCTGTATAGAAGAAGTCGCCTATAACATGGGCTACATATCAAACAGCCAGCTTATAACTCTGGCTGAAAAATTCGACGGAAGTAGCTATGGGAAATACCTAAAACAAAGAGCCAACAGAACCCATACTCCCAATACAAATTATCTATAGGTTAAAAAGCTCAACATACCCGGCACCTTTTATCCATTTCCTGTATTTCATACCCGGCATTCTTTTCCTTCCCATCTCTTTACGATGATATTTCCCTTTTAAAACAACAAAAAACAACATCACAAAAAACTGGCCCGCAGTTTGCATTAATCATCCTGAGTTTTTGTAATTCAAGATAGATTGGACACAAAATGCATTGGCAAGCGGACACCACAACAACACCACTAGACTCTTTAGATACGTCTCCCGGTGAAGTTCTGATGCTTATCAACCAGGCTATTAATGCTTTGGGTGAAGCAAAGGATGCTGTGACCACTCTTGAAATTGAAAAGCGCTTCAATGCAACGATGAAAGCCTCTGCCTTATTGGATGCTATAGAAGAAGAAATGAAGGCAGATATTTCCGAAAATGTTCGCGGTGCTTTTATGCAAACCCATTTGAGTTTAATTGCGAACATTACTCGAACCAACGTCAAAAATGATTTGGAATCTGCTAAAGAGTCCATCTCGCTCATCATGAGCTTCCGGCAAATTTGGGTAACACTTCATCCGTCACTAGAGGAAGAATGTTTTACCTGGCCTCTCTCATCCACCCAAAACCATCGCCGTTCTGGTCTCCACTTGGCTTAATGATTTAGAGATTCAGGGATAGAATGATGAACAACTACAATATAGATATTAACCGAGCTGTTTCCCAACAGTCGACGGCAAAAGGTAAACAGGCACCTAATGCTAGCCAAGTATTTGCAGAATACCTGAACTCTGTCGGCTCATCTGGTAAATCTGCGGCTGTCAATCCCTCCCTGACACGTGATAATTCATTGCTCGGAAATATCTTTAACAAGACACCTTGGCCTGGAGAGCGCGAAATCAGCTTCAGCGCCCCGAAAGAAAAATTCGAAGACAAGGTCCAAGACAGAGCAAAGGCCCATGAAGATACAAAATCATCTGCAGCCGACCACCTCGCAGATGAAGAAGACAATACTGCGCAACATGCGTCAGACGACAATGGGAATACTGCTTCATCCAACCCAAAAGATGAACAACAAGCAGACACGTCTGATATCGATAACAACGATACGATCGTTGAAAACAAAAAATCTGCTTCAAATGACACGACAGCAACAGATAGCAATGATGTCGCAGCTGCTGTTATAGAACCAGCGTCTCAGCAGGCACCCTCTCAGACAGTAGCTAGTTTAAAACAGTCCGCCGCCAACGGAGCTGCGAACCAAGGTACTCCGGCTACTTTAGCCCCCCAACAGAATACAAAACCTGAAAGCACTAACCAAGGGGCAAACAACGCTGGCGTTGCCAATGTTAAAGTCACAGAAGCAGAAGTAACATCAAGGCCAATGAATAGCCTGACCGGCTCTACATCAGTAAGTGCACAAAGCAGTCAGGATGCAAACACCGCCTCGGCAAATGCGAGTGCCCAAGACAAATCAAAAGGCTTGGCCACAGCAACCGCTGCACAAACAGTTAATGGCAAGACAGCAACACCAGGTCAGGTCGCCCAAGCCGTTTTGGCTAACAATCCAGGGCAAAATGGCAATAGCGCTAACGGGCAGTCCCAAAGTAACAACGGGATGATCAAAGCTGATCTTGGCCAAGCGACAAACGCAAAGACACAAGTGCAAACTGGTAATCTGAATTTTGCAGATACACTGGCTTCAGCAAATCGTACTTCCAAGCCAGCACCAACTGCCCCATTACAAAGCACTCTAAGATCAATGAATGTAACACCAGCCGATCAGCTGTCGATACACATTCGCAAGGCGGCCAGTGCCAATAAAGACAGTATCTCAATAAAACTACACCCATCTGAACTAGGGCGCGTAGATGTGAAATTGGAAATTGTCGACGGCAGTACCATGAAAGCCATGATTTCAGCAGAACGTCCGGACACACTGGATATGCTGCAAAGAGATTCTCGGATGCTGGAAAAGGCGCTGCAAGACGCGGGCCTTAAAACAGACGGACAAAGCCTGAGCTTTAACCTTAAACAGGGCGGTAGTGAACAAAATTCTACTCGTAACCAAGGACCCGAATTAGCTGGCACAGAAAACGTTTCTGCGAGTGACGAAGACTTAACTGAAACAGCAGACATTGTGAAGAAATCGTCACATGACGGCGACTTGGACATTAGTATTTAAGGGAATGGCAGGAGAATAAAATGGACACGACAGCAGCACAAGCTCCAGCCCCCGTAAACGGAGTAGCATATCAAGAAACTGGTGGGTCAGGCTCCTTAACCGGTGGCCAGTCACTCAACGATACATTCGACATGTTCTTGAAACTGTTGACCACTCAGCTCAAAAACCAAGATCCATTGGAACCGACAGATAACACCGAATTTGTGAACCAGTTAACACAATTCACCCAAACTGAAGCTGGATTGAACACAAATAAGAAGCTCGACAGCTTAATTGCCCTGCAAAGTAATACTCAACTAACCTCTGCCCTTGATTACGTTGGAAAAGAGGTAAAAGCAGACAGTATTGTTCTCAACCTGAGCGATAGCGGCGCAGACGCGATTTATGGCTTAACGGCGAATGCAGCCACGACTGAGATTAAAATTCTTAATTCTGAGGGCAAGACAGTACGAACCCTTCAAGGTCAAACCTCTGCAGGACAACATACAATTCATTGGGACGGCAAAGATGATAATGGCAACCAGATGGAAAATGGCGTCTATGCCTTCAGTGTTGTCGCAAAAGATTCTGATGAAAAGATAATTCAAACGGCACAAGGCATTCAAGGTACGGTCACAGGCGTTCAGATGAGCAATGGTAGCGTCATCTTGAACATCGGCGAAATTGAAGCACCTCTGGATAGCGTCCAGGCCGTCGTTCAGAAAAGTTCCACCACCGGAGAAAGTTCTTAAGATGAAAATGAGTACTTACGTAGATTTATTTTATCGGACGAAGAGCTTGCTCTGCCTAATTGCACTCTTTACCACTAGGGAGATTGGATCATGAGTATTTATGGCGCCCTTTATTCTGGCGTGTCCGGGCTCTCGGCTCAAAGTAATGCGATGGGCATGATTTCGGACAATATCGCAAACGTTAACACAACTGGCTACAAAGGCGTGACAGCACGTTTTTCAACCTTGGTTGCCCAATCTTCGAGTGAAACGCTCTATGCCCCTGGTGGTGTACGTTCAGCTCCGTTGAGAAACATTGATAAACAAGGCCAATTACAAGGTACGGCATCTGCGACTGATCTGGCCGTTGCTGGTAAAGGTTTCTTTGTCGTCGCCGATAGACCTGGTGGTGTAACAGGAACACAATACCTGTTTACCCGCGCGGGATCGTTCAGGCCAAACGCCGCAGGTGATCTGGTAAATGCCGGTGGATATTACCTGCAAGGGTGGCCGATAACTCCGGGTAGCAGTACGCCGACCAGCGGCAGTACCTTTACAGGGCTTGAAACGATTAACGTTGCAAATCTAAACGGTACAGCACGGGCGACGACAAACCTTGAGCTTGCACTCAATCTACCATCGACAGTTCTACCTACAGAACAGACAAGTGACGTGGCCCTTGAAACGAACCTCAACAGCGCAGCTGTAGCAGGCACACAGCATGATGTGGTCACAACTGTAAACGATCCAACAGGTGTCGCACAATCAGTCACATATCGTTGGACAAAACTAGCTGCTGCAAACCAGTGGAGCTTTGAAGCATTGGCTCCAGCAGGTGGTTCCGTTAATAATGGTGGCCCGACAACAGTTGTATTCGATCCGGCAACAGGTCGCCCGACATCTGGATTCCCACCTCCCGATCCGCTCTACTCTTGGAACAACGGATCATCAAGCACCATTGATGTTGGTAGTTACGGCAACGCTATCACAGAAACGGCGGCTGCTTCAGCATCAACAGCAACACAGTATAACGATCAATATCTGGCGACAGTTCAAGTATATGACGACCTGGGTAATACTCATGATATGCAGTTGGCGTTTACCAAAACAGCTGCAAATGATTGGTCCATGACTGTCTTAAACCCAACATTGAACGGTGCCACCAGCGGCATTGTTGCTAACCTACCACGTACAATTCAATTTTCCGGTGGTGTTCCAAGTTTGATCAACATGCCACCGATTACAATTGATTGGTCCGTAGGTTCAACAGGTGCAACAAACAGTACAATTGCTCTTGATGCAGGTACTGTTGGATCACCGGATGGGATTATCCAGTTTTCTGGCAACTTCATTCTTAACTCTGCTGAACAGGATGGCGTGACCTTTGGTAATTTCCGAGGTGTATCTGTTAATGAAGAAGGGGTTGTAACCGCCCTTTTCGACAACGGCGAACAACTAGATATTGCCCAAATTCCTCTTGGTATGTTCCCAAACCCTAACGGCTTGGAAGGCAGAACGGGGAATGCCTATAGTGCGACAGCAGAATCAGGAAACTTCTTGCTCAACCGTCCGAAGGTGGGTGGCGCAGGACTGATTGCCTCTTCTTCACTAGAAGCTTCCAACGTTGATCTTGCCGAAGAGTTCACAAAAATGATTGTGACCCAACAGGCTTATTCCGCAAGCTCGAAAATCATTACGACAGCGGATGAAATGCTTGATGAGCTCATAAGAATCGCTCGATAAGCAATATTAACGAAAACAAAAAATTATTTTTACAGCCATTCATTTTTGAATGGCTGTTTTTTTGTCCCTAAAAGACTGTTTAAAAAGACAAATTAAATAATATATAAAATTTAAGATAAATTGTCTAAATTATTGATATTAATAGTTTTTCAATAACCTCCCGCTATAAAAGCAACTCTTATTTAAATTGCTGGAGTAGAAACCATGCCGTCTCGCAATTTAGGCCGACGGACGAGTGATGCGGATATAAATGCACATCCTCTTTCTCTTGATGATCTACCGCCACCGGAAACGAAAAGGTGGGTCATACGACGTAAAGCACAAGTTGTTGCCGGTGTTCGAAATGGCGTCATAAGCCTCGACGATGCTTGCAAGCGATATAAGTTATCATTAGAAGAGTTTCTTTCTTGGCAGCGCTTGATTGATAACCATGGATTACGCGGACTGAGAACGACTCATCTTCAAAAATACCGTATAGACACTGAACATAAAGAGGCATCAAAACACTAAAAAAATATGTATTTCTTTCTAATCTCGCATCCAACTTTCACAAAAAAATAACCTTTATTATTGAGCTTATTGTTATTTACACAATAAGCTCTTGACTTATATAGATAAAATTTGATTCAATCCGCTGGGCAATTTTTTCCCACTACTAGGCAATTTTTTCCTTTGTTAACGTCCTATTTACCGAATAGCTATAGGTTAGTGTTAGCAGATTTTAAGTGTCTGTAAGTGAATAGCAATAATTCGGAT
Source organism: uncultured Kiloniella sp. (assembly GCF_937128705.1). Lineage (GTDB taxonomy): Bacteria > Pseudomonadota > Alphaproteobacteria > Kiloniellales > Kiloniellaceae > Kiloniella. Next base: position 5,592 of record NZ_CAKZMP010000347.1, read on the forward strand.
CGTGCGGTAGTGAATACATTCGTAGATACATTGAAGAACCTTGGGCCTGTTCGCCTTGGCATAATGGCTGGCGTAGCAGCGGCTATTATTGCATTTTTCATATACCTGACCGGACGTGTTGCCACACCGGAAATGGCATTATTATATGCGGATCTCGATACGCAAGATGGTGGACAGATTGTTAGTGAGCTTGAACAACTACAGGTTCCGTACAAACTTTCCCCTGCTGGCGATGCTGTTTATGTACCCAGTAACAAAGTAGGCGCAATGCGTGTCGCTATGGCAGAAAAAGGACTGCCATCCGGCGGTTCAATCGGATACGAGATCTTTGACCAATCCGAAGCCTTGGGAACAACAAGCTTTGTACAGAATATAAATCACTTACGTGCACTAGAAGGTGAACTGTCCCGGACGGTTAAATCTATAAACAGAATTAAACAGGCCCGGGTTCATCTTGTATTACCACAAAGAGAGCTTTTTAGCAGAGACAAACAATCCCCCTCTGCATCAGTTGTCGTGACAACACAGGGCAACAATACTCTGGACCGCCAGCAAATTTTATCTATCCAGCATCTGATTTCTGCGGCTGTACCGGGTATGAAGCCCTTAAACGTATCCATTATTGATGACAAAGGAAACCTTCTGGCCCGCGGCGGAGAAGAAGGTGATCTCAATCAACTGACAAGTACTGCTGACGAACGCCGTGTTGCTTATGAAACGCGATTGATGCGTACTGTAGAAGAATTATTGGAACGGTATGTTGGGCGCGGCAATGCTCAAGTTCAGATTTCAGCAGAAATGGACTTTGACAGAGTAACAGAAAACTCAGAAACGTATGATCCTGATGGTCAGGTTGTCCTGTCTACGCAAACAGTTGAAGAAAGCGCGAATGAAGCTGATAATGCCGGAAATGAAGGCATTACTGTTGGTAACAATCTACCTGATGCCAACCTAGGTCAGCTCGGTGGTGCTTCAGGAAGCCAGAGCAACAGCTCTCGCCTGGAAGAGACAGTCAACTTTGAAAACTCAAAAATCATTAAAACACGTGTTCGCGAAACCGGTGCCGTAAGGCGCCTCTCTGTGGCTGTCATTATCAATGACATCACAGAAGTTAATGAAGAAGGCGTCCGAACCTTTACAAGCCGAAGCGAAGAAGACCTTGCACAGCTTGGCGCAATCGTTAGATCGGCCGTAGGGTTTGATGAAAACCGTGGCGACACCGTTGAAGTTGCCAATTTCCGTTTTGCTGAACTTGATCCCCTACTCCTTCCAGAAGAAGGTGTTCTTGGGATGGATAAAGAAGATATGATGCGTTTTGCTGAACTCTTTATCCTTGGGGTTGTTGCAATTCTAATCCTACTCCTTGTTGTGCGCCCTCTTGTTACACGTGTCATTGATGGTGATTTTGCACCTGTCGGTGATGGTGAAGGTGGTGGCACCATCACTGTTCCCGGTCCAGATGGACGCCCAATGGTTATGGCCGTTCCAGCAGGAGCCCCAGGGGCAACCATGATACCCGGCATGCCCGCACAGATAGGCGCTGATGGAACACCTCTTCTAACCTCAACTGCGGGGGGAGTAGATGAAGCTGGCCTTCCGACCGAGGGAAGTGGGGTTAACAACGAAATCGAACAGATGATCGATATGAACAAGGTAGAGGGGCGTGTCCGCGCCTCATCCCTGAACAAGATTGGGGAAATCGTCGAAAAACATCCTGAAGAAGCTGTCCAGATTATACGCGGATGGCTTTATCAGGAAGGCAAATAACATCTACAAGTCCGAATATGACCACAGGTAAGAGCAACGAGTATGCGTGACGACTATAGAACAATGACCGGCCCAGAGAAGGCAGCCCTTCTTGTGATGGCACTGGGCGAAGCGCAAACAGCTCAACTTTTTGCGCTCATGGAAGATGACGAAATCCGCGAGATTTCACAAATAATGGCGACACTTGGTACTGTGAGTGCCCAGTTGATTGAACGCTTGCTCGTTGAGTTTGCTGACCAGATTTCTACGACAGGCACCATTGTCGGAAGCTATGACAGTACAGAACGTCTGTTGATGAAAGTTCTCGACAAGGACCGTGTTGACACCATCATGGAAGAAATTCGTGGCCCCGCTGGTAGAACAATGTGGGAAAAACTTGCGAATGTTAACGAAAATGTGCTCGCGAATTATCTTAAGAACGAGTACCCACAAACAGTCGCAGTTATTCTATCCAAAGTTAAACCAGAACATGCTTCACGTGTTCTTGGACTTCTTCCAGAACCCTTCGCAATGGAAGTTGTAATGCGTATGCTCCGCATGGAAGCCGTTCAAAAAGACGTTCTGGATGATGTTGAAAGAACACTTCGAAACGAGTTTATGTCTAATCTGGCACGAACCAATAGGCGTGATTCACACGAAATGATGGCTGACATCTTTAACTTCCTTGATCGGAACGTTGAGAGCCGCTTTATGAATGCCTTGGAAGAGCGAAACAAAGATTCAGCAGAACGCATCAAAGCCTTGATGTTTACTTTTGAAGATCTCGGCAACCTCGACCCCGGTGGGGTTCAAACTCTCTTGAGCGCTGCTGAAAAAGACAAACTGGCAATTGCACTCAAAGGTTCCTCTGAAACACTCAGAGAACTCTTCTTTACAAATATGTCTGAGCGTGCGGCCAAAATCATGAAAGAAGATATGCAGGCAATGGGCCCAATTCGTCTTAAGGATGTGGACGAAGCCCAAATGTACATGGTTACCATTGCCAAAGACCTTGCTGAAAAAGGCGAAATCGTTATGGCCGATTCAAAAGGCGAAGACGAGTTGGTGTATTAGGAGCGATAGGTGGTGGCGAATTCTACACAAAAGTTTCTTTTTGATACCTCGTTTGAAGGCCGGGAAGAGCCGAACAAAAACAAATCCCAGAAAAGCTCTGCAAATAATTTTTCAGACTTTATGGGCAACTCCGCACCCCCGCCCCCTGATGTTGAAGAAAATATAGAGCCAGAAGAAGTCCCCTTACCGGAAGGCGCCGTTTCTGCAGAAAATCTGGAATTGGAAAAACAGGCTGCCTATGCCGAGGGTTTTGCCGCCGGGCAAATAGATGCACAAAATCATGCCGATGAGACAGCTAACGCATTAATCGCACAATCGATTAATTTGATAACAGAACAATTACAAGGACTTCAAACAGTTCAACAATCTCAAGTTCAGGAACTTCAAAGTGTTTCGATGGAAGTTGTACTTACAGCGCTCAAGAAACTTTTCCCAAGCTTAGTGAACAATACATCACTGGACGAAATTATTCTTGTTTTCCGAGAATGTCTCGATCGTCTTCCACAAGAACCAAGATTGGTTATTCGTGTTTCAGATACAACACTGGATGACGTACAAGACAAGCTGGAACACGTCGCACAGCAATGTGGTTTTAATGGCAATTTAGTATTTTTGTCAGAGCCCGGTATGATGGCAGGCGATGTTCGGGTGGAATGGGCCGAGGGTGGCGCAGAAAGAACTGCGACAGAGCTTTTACAAGAAATTGAAACAATTATTAGTCGAGCAATTACAAATTTCTCACTGCCCGGAGCTGCCGGGAAAACCAGTGCAACGCCAGCATCAGACAACCCGGCAGTTGCACCAACCGATGAGACAACGCAATGAACGATGATGACACACAAACCCCAGCTGAAGATACTTTTCCTGACATGCCAGAGATGGAAGATGACTCAGCTATGCCAGAACCCGGCGGACGACCGCCAACCAACGCAAAGGAACTGGAAGCCGTCTACGACATTCCGGTACAGGTTTCGGCCATTTTGGGTAAAGCCAATATGCAAGTCAGCCAGCTTCTCAAACTGGGCCGCGGTGCTGTCATTGAACTGGACCGCAAGGTTGGTGAAGCCATTGATATCTATGTAAACAATAGATTAGTCGCACGTGGTGAAGTCGTTGTTGTTGAAAATCGCTTGGGCGTGACAATGACAGAGATCATCAAGATGGACCGCAATTAGGACCATTTGGGATAAGAGCTAAAAATGGCAAATACATCTCAAACGCGCGCTACAGAAGGGACCGAAGTCCCCAGTCGCCCGCAATCCAATGCAACGGTTGATTATGCAACGCTGGGCGGTGTTGCTGGTGCGTTTTTGATCATTATTATCGCAATGATTGTTGGGGGCTCCCCAGGATCATTCTTTAATTTGCCTGCTATTCTGATTGTCATCGGCGGAACATTTTTGGTGACAACGATCTCCTTTACCTTTGATGAGGTAAGCAGATCGCAAAAAACAATGATGCGTGCAGCATTCTACCAAGCTGAAACCCCGAAAAATGCCGCCCTTCAGGTTCTTTTTTTGGCAGACAACGCACGACGAAACAGCATTCTGTCTCTACAAAAACACCTGAAAGACATTCAAAACAGTGTCTTTTTACACCGCGCGACAGAAATGCTTGTAGATGGTATAGCGCCAGAACAACTGGAGGCAGTCCTAGAACAACAGTTAATTGCCACACAAACCCGGCATCAACGTTCTGCTAATATCCTAAGAAGAGCAGGCGAAGTTGCCCCTGCCATGGGCTTGATAGGAACGCTCGTTGGGCTGGTCCAAATGCTTAGTAATCTTGAAGACCCCAGTACAATTGGTCCCAGCATGGCTGTTGCTCTTCTTACGACATTTTATGGGGCCATTTTATCAAACATGGTTTTTCACCCACTTGCTGCCAAGTTGGAACGAATTTCTCAAACTGAAGCGATCGTGAATCAAATCTATACCATTGGTATCTGTTCTGTATGTAAGCAAGAAAATCCAAGACGTTTGGAGATAATGTTGAACACTATTCTCTCTCCGGACCAGAGAGTGAATTATTTTGATTAAGACGGTCATATACGTAACCGTCGACCAGGAGAGTAAGTTATGCGCCTACTAATTGTTGGTTCGCTAGAAGGTCATATGATCACTGCCGGCAAAATCGCCTTTGAAAAAGGTGCAAAAGTGGCAACTGTAGATGACGTTGATCAGGCGATGGCCTCTTTACGCACAGGAAATGGTGCTGATTTGTTGATGGTCGATATCGGTTTGGATATTGATAAACTTTGTAAACACCTGGATGCAGAACGCTTTTCCGTTCCTGTCATTGCCTGTGGCATTGGCACCCAACCGTCAAAAGCTGGCGACGCCATAAGATCCGGCGCAAAAGAATACATTCCGCTTCCTCCCGATGCTGAACTTATTGCAGCAGTCTTGGCCGCGGTGACAGAAGAAACCACGTCACTGATCTACAAAGACCCCGCGACCGCAGCAGTCTTGAAACTGGCTGAACAAATTGCCCCATCAGACGCCTCTGTATTGGTGACAGGTGAAAGCGGTACGGGTAAAGAAGTAATGTCACGGTTCCTGCATACAAAATCCAAACGGGCAAAAAAGAACTTCATCTCGGTTAACTGTGCAGCTATTCCAGAAAACCTTTTGGAATCAGAACTTTTTGGACACGAAAAAGGGGCTTTTACAGGTGCGATCTCTCGACGTATCGGGAAGTTCGAAGAAGCAAACGGGGGAACCCTTTTGCTCGACGAAATTTCAGAAATGCACCCTCGCCTACAAGCAAAATTATTAAGGGCCGTGCAGGAACGTGAAATTGATCGTGTCGGGGGCAACCAACCTATTAAGGTTGATATCCGTTTGCTCGCGACCTCGAACAGAGACTTGGAAGAAGAAGTCAAAAAAGGGAACTTCAGAGAAGATCTTTATTTCCGCCTTAACGTCGTAACAATCGAAATGCCCTCCCTCCGGGATCGTCCTTTGGATATAGAAATTCTAGCTGATCATTTTCTCGGAAAGTACGCTGAATCAAACGGTGTCCCTAAGCCTGCCATCACACCAGAAGCGATGACACAGCTTTTGCAGCATCACTGGCGCGGGAACGTTCGGGAACTGGAAAACACAATGCACAGAGCTGTGCTGTTATCTCGCGATAATCTTGTCAGCCCCGAAGCCATAATGTTGACCGGGTCCAGCTTTGCACCAGCTGCAGCGGCCAGAACTGCTGTTTCACAAGCACCAGCGAGTACAGCAGCGGCAAATGCCTATGGCGGGGCGCGAACACCAACCCAACCGGCATCGCCAAATGTCGGCTCGTCAGAAGCACCGACTGACGAAAAACTTGTCGGTAGAACCGTCGCAGATGTTGAGAAAGATTTAATTCTGAACACCTTGGAGCATTGTTTGGGCAACCGAACCCATGCAGCCAATATTCTGGGTATTTCCATTAGAACCCTTCGCAACAAGCTAAAAATTTATAGCGAAGATGGTACTGAAATCACTAGTCCAGGCAATATCAGTGAACACTTAAGCCCGTCGGTTTGAGTCACATAAACAGTATCAGAGTACAGTATGTCTGACAGTAGCCCACAACAAGATGGCAAAAAGCTAGGCCTGCCAGCTTCCGTTTCTTCAGCTATTGAAGCAATGAAGCGTGGTGATATCGCCTTGGCCCTTGGTGTTATCGCAATTCTGATTGTTCTGATTTTGCCGATGCCGAGTTGGTTGCTGGATATTTCTCTGGCGCTTTCTATAACACTTTCAGTTCTGATCCTTATGACCGCCCTTTTCATTCAAGGGCCACTGGAATTTGGTTCATTCCCAACCGTGTTGCTTATTGCCACAATGCTACGGTTATCACTCAACCTGGCATCAACAAGATT
>NZ_CAKZMP010000348.1 GCF_937128705.1 uncultured Kiloniella sp.
AAGGGAACGGCAATCGCCTGTGATCCTATCCAAGAAAAACATAACAAGACCCGACAAGGGGATCAAACCAACCATGATCCCTTTGTCGGAGCTTATGAAATCACCTACGCAGGCCCAGATGGGCAGGAAAGCGACCCGTGGGATCTTATTATTACCAAAAGGGACGAAATTTATCATGCGACATGGCTAAAAGACGATGTGGCCCATTATCACGGAATTGGCTTTGTTACGGATGGAAAGCTTGTTTGTGGCTGGCGCCCCGTTAACTAGTCGAGCAAGTCAGAAATCAAGGCGATTAATTCAGCGAACACAACCGTAAAATTAAGAAGTAGAGAAGCTGAACAGATGAGAGAAAACCAGAATAAAATCGATTGGCACTCAGACCCGTTAACACGCGACACACCGATTACAGAAGACTATCGGCACACCCAAAACGTCCGGCGTTTTATGAAATCGGAATGCGGAGAGCATTTCAAATTTAACAGGGCATTTATGAGCTGGATCAAAAATGGCAGCCACATAACGCCTGCGCCCAAAACACTTGGGGATGTTGCCGACGAATGGTTGCAACAACAGAACCGCTAGACCAAAAAAACTTGGTCCCAAACGCGGATAGGTTTCATTGCGGTTTGCAGATGGATAAACGCTCGGATTTGCCCCTGAAGAACGTCGATTAATCACAAATGATATTAATCAGCCGGGTTATGTGTTCCACCTGTTAATTGATCAGATTAATCAATCAGGGCTTTTTACAGAACCCTCGGTGACAGAACTTTTGGACTGATCATTAAAATAAGCAATCAACCTTGACCAAAACCTCGCCAGACGAATTCGCAGCGGCAAGAACGGCACCAATGCGGCGTTATCTGATGTTTCATCCCAGAACATTGCACCTTCCCCTACTCTTATTTCACGGACAATTCTGTCTGTAATGACCATTTGACATGGTCGTTTTTATTCTACAGAAAAACTCTACGCCCCTTGTGTGACTCTTATGTTGCAGTTTTGTGAATTCACATTTGAAAAATACGGTTGAGCAAGATTTTTTGTGGTGTGGTTTCTGCCGTAGAAAATAATTATTTTACGTCCCTCTATGCCTGAAAACGAGAATAATCATCAAAATTAAATTAAATCAGATACTTGTTATCCATCACGCTTTTCCTTGCATCGGAACCAAGTCAGCAGCGCTGGTATTGACCCGCAAACATTAAGGGTTTTGTTAATGTTTGGCCCCCTATACTTATCCGATAATAGGAAAGATCTGGCCACAAAAATTCGGGCAAAACCGAACGGCGTACATACCAAAGGCCAGACAATAAGATGTTTTCTTAAAGGTAAAAAGTACCTCTAAGAACATCTAACCTTATGTCATTTTTGGCATATCCCAGTACTCATCAGGCTATTAGAGTACCATGTTCGCAAGGCTCAGAACGCATATCTGTCAAAGCGAAGGACAGACGGGAATAGCAAGGGCCTTAATCAGTGCGGTTTAGGTGTTGTGTTGCCAGTGTTTAATCTCACTCGAAAAGAGTCCGGACTTAAAGGAGTTCTGATTGTGGCCTATAGTGCAAAAAAACTTAGTGAAGATTTAGGGAAAGAAATGGAACACGGCTATCGGGCGAGCAACGTCGCCAAACTAGCCGGTCGAATTCATAATAATCATCGCAGGGAACTATCCCGCTATCTTGATTGTAAATTGATGCAGCTCACGGCAATGGAAGAAGGGCCGGAATTTGAATTTTCCGAAGGTGAAATGCAGCATCTTATTTCAGAGTTGCGAAGTCACTAACCTCTACAAAATTCTCGACAAGACGCTGCAAATAAAGCGCCAAAGTTTGGTGTAAAAGGTCGCCTTACCGATCTGTCGATAACCAAGATACAAAGGAACAAAAGGATTGATCAGAAAAGCAGCGCTTTTGCTGCCTTTTTGTTTTGCCCGTGAAACTAAACCGAATTCAAAAACACCCTTTAACCTATTTGCTTATATCAAGTTTTAGCTCTTTAAGGCGACGGGACAACGTTGTCCTGCTGATATTCAAGGCCTCTGCCACTGCCGATAATGTTGGTTTCTTGGTTCCTGAGGTATTTGACGAAGATAACAATAGCACTGCGGCTTCGATATCATGTTTGGACAACGTACTGGATTTATCTGATTTTCCTGACCTGCTTTTTCGCCCAGACGTGCTCCCTTCAAGGCCTTTAAGCGTTCGTTCGATGGTCAAATCGCGCTCGTTATCCGCAAGGCCCGCAATAAAACCATGAAACATTTTCCCCAGCGGCGTTCCCGAATTCAACCCCTCACACAACGATTGAAAATAAACCCCGCGCGACTGAAGATCCTGTAGAAAAGTAATCAGATCAACCGTACGACGCCCCAGCCTGTCCAGCCGCCAAACCACAAGACTATCGCCCGCGCCCAATTCAGCCAGCGCTTCTTCCAAAGCCGGGCAGACAACCCGATTAGACGCCAGAATTTCAGAATAAACCTTGTCGCAGCCCTCATCCTTCAGCGCCGCAACCTGCTGATCCAAATTCTGCCCTTCACCCGATGCTCGCGCATAACCGATCTTCATTCTGTTCCCATAAAAACCACCCCGAACAGATTGAATTTACATTATGAAACAGAGTTTTGAAACGAGATAAATTGTCAGGAATAATTAATGCTGTTATGACAATACATCTTCTACTTACCTCATATTCAAAAACGTTAAGAAGCACAAAAACAATGCCTCATCCAATTTTTGGAAAGAATTATAGTAACAAATCCTTAGATTTACGGTTAAGTGAAGAACGTGCACTAACGCTTTTTAATCTCACATTCCAATTACTAAACGAAACACGTTTTAGTAAGCACCTTGATAAGCCTGAAAATTTGATTCTAGTAGAAATTCACGATGAATTACACCGGTTAATCACTCAACAATCATTACTTAAAAATAAGACTATCAACGATTATGAAGATGAAATAAGTAAAGCCCGAGATAGAATAGTAAACCCTCTAGCTCAGGATTCTCATTTAGAAGGGGAAATGCTTAACTTTGATGCAGAAATTAAATTCTTAACAGCTGCGGAGGGAGGACGCGGATATCATGAAGGGAAGGACGCTTCTTTGATATCAGGCGCTTGGTCACATGTAAGTTTAAGCTGTGGCATTAACGGATGCAAAGTGCATTCATTAGAAGGGTGCAGGGAATTTAATCCGGGTAAGACCTATCTTGTAAATATGGATTTCTATTGCGTTAAACACGACCATGCCCCTGAGATAACAGAAGGGCACCATTTCTTTATCCAAGAAGCATCCCACGTTACAGGATCAGGTATTGTGACCAAGGTTAATCGGTAAGAACTACACGGCCAACTTTAGACCAAATATTACCCGACTGGCTTCCTCCCAAGCCTTTAAGTGTTCTATCTATTATCAAACCACATTCGTCAAAACTACCATTCACATATTTCATCTCAAACCAACCTCATATGACTAAATTTACATAAAGAAACAATATATTGAAACGAGATTTGTTTATCGTAAATCAATATCATCTTTTGTCGTCAGCACCTGCGTCAATACAGCTTATATTAGTAGATGCAATTGTTTTTCCACTCTGCTAGATTGCTTTTTCAATCAACTTTCTTGGATATTTTTCAAATGCTTATGGGGCGTTTCATCGTAATGGGGCTTGTTGGCCTCAGCTTAAATGGCTGTTCTTCTATCGTTAATGGTACTGATCAGGATATTACCATCAATACAAATCCATCCGGTGCGAGCTGTATTCTAGAGCGCAAAGGTGTCGAAATTGGCAGAGTTCCCAACACACCGGGAAGTGTCAATATTACCCGAACCAAAGAAGATATTACAATTACCTGTAATAAAGATGGGTACCAGACGGCGACCTATCTTAACGATAGTGGCTGGGAAAGTGGTTCCGGGGCAGCAGGCATTGCATTGGACGTCGTTCTGACACTCGGGATCAGTAGTGCAATTGATTCTGCATCTGGTGCGGACAACCAATACGAAAGCCCGGTAAATATCACGCTTATTCCTGTTGAATAATATAAGAGCAATCGCTCACCAGGTCTCAGATTTAGGTTGAGGCCTCAAGATACAGTACCCTGCATCACACAAGGTGCAGGGTATTAATATTTGTTGGGCTACCTAACGCTTGGTTATTAAATTAGTTATAGACAGATTAAGTTGGTTCTCACGGGGCATGGCCCAACGCGCATCACTGCCCCGACTTATCCCCGAACCTACCCCGGGCTTTCCATAATCAGGATAAGCATTGCCTTGTCTGAGAGTGCTTCATAGGAATGTTTGCTGTCTGCGGGATAGCGGAAATAATCGCCTTCGGACAGTTCTTGTAAATTGTCCTCTGGACCAACACGCACCTGTCCACGACAAACAAAAGCATGTTCAACCGTGCTTTGTGTATGGGGCTCGGCTTCTCTTACCGAGCCACTTTCAAGGTAAACCCGATAGAGATCCCGGCGACAGGACACAGGGCAATCAGCCAACAGTGTCGAAGATAACGTCGAGAGATCAGACGAAAGCTGATCTTTTTCATCGGCGCGGATAATGGTGAAATCGGATTTGGGTGTTTCAAACAGAAAGCTGAGCGGAATATTCAACGCAGAAGCAATGGCCCAAAGGGTTTCAAGGCTCGGGTTACCTTGCCCGCCCTCTAGCTGGGACAACGTTGATTTGGCAACACCCGCCTGACAGGCCAAGGCAGACAAGCTCATTTTTGCGCGAGTGCGTTCACGTTGTATCGCCTGTGCAATCAGAGAAACCGGGGTCATATCCTCAATTCTACTCTCAATAGTGTTTTTTATAAAAAACGAATGTTCTGTTTGACGAACACTTTTTGTTCGTTCATTATACAGAACAATAAACTTATGTAACGAACAAAAATCAAATCTTTCAGTTTTCTCGTTGCTTCTATCTACCTGCGGGTTTTCGGGCCATCTGCGGATTTTCAGACCGTACTTTCCGAAAGAGCGACCGAGAACAAGCGTCCTTGGACAGATTGCATATCTGTAGCATCCGTTTTCCAAGGCGCATTCTGAAAGCTTTGTCAGGAGACAGTCGTATGAGCGGCCAAACATATACGGACGAAATTCCTTCTGGTGACATGCAACCAGAAAACATCGAAGCGAGAGGTATTCCCACGGGTACTATCTCTGGGGAAAACAGCCCAAAAACGGTCCCAAATCCGGTTATGGCATCGGACATAAAAGATGGCATCAAAGATGTCCTGCCAATTTTGATTGCCATTGTTCCTTTTGCCGCCGTTTTTGGTGCTGTTGCGATTGAGAGCGGGTTGAGCTTTGGCGAGACCATGGTCACCTCGCTCTCAATCTACGCCGCGGCCAGCCAGTACGTGATGATTGATTTAATGGGACAGAGTGTGCCTGTCTGGTCCATCGTGCTTGCCGTTTTTGCCGTGAACTTCAGGCATGTGCTTTATTCCGCCTCTATTGGTCGGACAATGGGCGCTTTTTCATTTTGGCAAAAGGCCCTCGCCTTCTTTTTACTGGTTGATCCCCAATTTGCATCATCCGAAGCCCGTGCCTCAAAATCGGGGCTAAGGCCCGCCTATTATTTTTCCTATGCCCTGATGATCTATGGCACATGGATGGCCGCGAATGCCATCGGTGCTTTGTTTGGCTCTCTAATTTCCTCACCTGCCACCTATGGTCTGGATTTTATTCTGCCACTGTATTTCACAGGCCTTGTTGCCGGCTTTCACAAACGTCTAAATTTTGTTCTGATCCTGATCACAAGTGCAGGTGTATCACTGGCGGCTTATCTGACAATCGGAAGCCCCTGGCACATTACCCTTGGCGGGATCGCCGGGCTGATTATCGCTGCCGCCTTGAGCAAGCCCAAAGACACGAGCCCCCAAGACATGAACAAACCCAAAGCCGTAAGTACCCCTAAGGAAAGCACAGCCAATGTCTGATACAATTTTTCTAATCCTTGCCTGTGCCCTTGCCACCTATGCCACCCGCGCAGGGGGCCATTTGATCCTGTCGCGTTTTGGCGCAACCCATTATCGCCTCGAAGCCGCGCTAGAGGCCGTGCCAACCGCTGTCTTAACCGCACTGGTTGCCCCCTCACTCATCACCAACGGTCCCGCCGAAGCGATCGCCGTATTGGTGGGCGGGCTAGTCGCCTTGCGCTACCCACTTGTGGTCAGTGTTATTTCTGGATTGGGGACTCTTATTCTACTTCGCGGGATGCTATAACAAGTATGTATGGAGGAACTTATTTTCTACCATACGGCTTTCTCGTAAATGTCCAGTTTGATGAAGAATGAATATTAAAGAATACAGAGATCCTGCTCAAAACATAGTTTCTTGGGCAGCTATGGCAGAAGGGGTCACAGAGTTCCTTTCTACCGCGACCTATAGCCCCGACAACCTGATCATCGCGACTGAAGAAAAGCTCAAGGTCATGCGCAGAATTATTAATCAGGACAAAACATTTTGGGGGCGCTTTCAAAACTGGTTTAACGGCGAAAAACCTGACCGCATTCTGGTCGACGGCGGCATGCTAATTCAGCTGTTTGACGTATCAAAGCAAACATGCCCCTACACCCTAACCCCAAGCCATCAATACACGCTGCCCTATTCCGATCTCTATGAGCTATACAGAGAGATCCTGCTGGTTCTCGCCCCTGAAAAGGCGGTTAAACTTGATACAGAGAGCTAAAACGCTTCACGGGTCGGTTTTTTATTCAAACAAAACAATTCTGTAATAATGCGGGGCTATTGTCCAAGTTGGAATAAGCCATGATAGATCCGTGATGCCTATGCCAAAAGATATCGGCATTCGTCTGACCAGGATCACAACCAGACCAAAAGCCACAATCAGACAAGAAGAATGTCCCGCGAATGAAACCAAATTTGGCCGAACGCTTTTTACTCGACGAATGTAATCCAAAAACCAAACGACTGTTGGAGACAGAAATCGATGAAATGATTTCAGGGCGTGGTCCCCGGTTTCGCGAACACCACTTTAATCTCTATGATATCAAGCTAGACGGCACCCGTCGCAAGGTCGGCATTGTTGATATTTTTGATCCCAAGGAAAGCGGCCGAATGGAACTTGAAATGTTCCACTTTCGCCTGTTGCTCAAGCGCCTGACCAGCCAATCTGTGCCAGATGATTATGGCCAATCCAACGGTGGGGTTCTCAGCTTTCTGACATCAAGTGCCAAAAAACTATCGCCGCGCAAAAGCAGTATTGCTTTTAAAAACAAAGTCCTGAAAAAAAAGCGAGAAATTTACGCCCTGTATGAAACCACCCCCGCATTGCCCAGAAAAATCACAACACTCGGCCTGATCGAAAATAACAAGAAAATCACACTACTGGTCGAAAGCGACCTTTATGAAAAAGAACACACCAGCGAAGCCGAAAAAACCAGAGAGACCGACCTAGCCAGAGAAGACGGAAAAGCAAAAGAAAAGCAAACACCAGAAGAACTAAAAAGAACGGCCACCGAACAAAAGGAACGGTACTGCATCACCTTTGGCAGCACCATAAGCTATCGCCAATCCACAGAAAGCTATCGCCTGCGGATGCTGGCAACCATGGACCCTTCACTTCTGGCGTCACAGGGCTATGGGCTTTTTACCGTGGAAAATTCCAAATTCTTCAAATGGCTGGACAAAGAAAGCTATAACCGCTTTGAAAAACGGGCCCCAACCCATTATCTTTTGATTGCCCATCACGAAGTTTACGACATCCTCAGCTACCACCCGCCAGAAGTAAC
>NZ_CAKZMP010000349.1 GCF_937128705.1 uncultured Kiloniella sp.
TTATAGCCCATAACATCGGTACCTTCGTATCACTCAACCCCCGTAAGGCCCCCGCAGCAACAACCTGGCACCCATCAACGAGTTGGAAAAGAGCAGCAACCGCTAGATAGGAAACAGCAAGCCCAAGAGAAATTTGGGTCTCAGGTGCTTCCAAATCCAGATAAAACCCGATAAAAAATTTGGGTGCCAACCAAAAGGCAAGACAGGTTGTGATCATAAAACCTGTTCCGATGACGATAGAGACCCACCCCGCTTTTTTAATACCTTCGGGGTCATTCTTACCCAAAGCTAGACCAACACGAATTGTTGCCGCCTGACTGATCCCCAGCGGTACCATAAAAGCAATAGATGCACATTGTAGCGCAATTGCATGAGCAGCCAGTTCGTTTGTGCCAAGCCACCCCATCAATATAGTTGCTGCGGCAAACAATCCTGTCTCTGCCGTCAAGGTACACCCGATTGGAAAACCAATACGAAAAATTTCTTTGAATCGCGCCCAGTCAGACTTCCAAAAACGGACAAGGATTGCGTATCGTTTGTAACGCTTATGCGTCAGGATATATCCAAGTATCAACGAGAACATGACTACATTGACAAAAGTAGTGCTAATCCCAGCCCCTGCCAGTTCTAAACGGGGGAAACCCCAATTTCCAAACATCAGGGCATAATTACAGATTGCATTCACCACAATACCAATAATGGTAATGTTTAAAACCACGGTTGTTTTACCATGAGCAGACAACAAACACCTTAAAACAAGAAACAAAAATGACGGGAAGAAATTCCAAACTGCAAACCGAATATATCCCTGGGCCAACGCGGCATTTTCCTCTGTCTGATCAAGTAAGAGAAAAAATAGCTCTGCATTCCAAATCAAAGCGGTAAGAAACGCGGCAATAACCAAAGAAACCCAAAAACCCTGACGCGTGGTTCGACGAACTGATTTAAAATCACGCGCCCCAATTGCCTGTGCCATCATAGGCGCAACCGCCGTAATAAGACCGATGCCAAATAGAAGGAATGGGCTCATCAAACTGGTGGCCAGCGTCCCCGCAGCCAGAAATTTAGGGCCCAACCATCCCATCATAATTACATCAGTGGTAAAGAGAGCCATCTGCGCCACCTGTGCAATCACAAGTGGCCAAGCAAGATGAAAACTTGCTTTGACTTCATCTGTCCACCCGATAGAAGGCGGCAATGGCTGGCCAGAAGCCTCAGGGGCTCTGCCTGCTAAAAGTCCGGTTGACATTATACGGATCCCAAAATTGAAGTTTGCCAACGCACGCAGCCGATTATGCGGCTGTTCGTCGCCCCAGAAGGTATGGCAAACTTTACTCGAAGAAGGATACCCTAGCTTCTTGAAAGAAAGTTGTATAGAGCTTTTGTTAAGTTACTTAAAGTCGCGGTACCTGAAAGCCAAAAACCTACCGAAGAGGCCTAGGCAATTGATGACGAGGACTTTGCGACTTCCTGTCCTAAGGCACTCATCGCTTTCTTAAAGATACCGTCTGCATCCAGACCAGCCTGCTCTAATTGTTTCGCAGGACTATCATGATCAATAAAGATATCCGGCATACAGACAGGACGGAATTTCAACCCATTATCAAACAAACCTTCGTTTGCAAGTAAATTGGACACAAGCGAAGAGAATCCACCAATAGAACCCTCTTCCACTGTCAGGAAAACGTCATGATTAGCCGCGAGGTCTTTAACGAGATCCGCATCTAGTGGTTTGGCAAACCGTGCATCCGCCACAGTTGCACTAAACCCATGAGCCGCAAGTTTATCTGCAGCTTCCAGACAATCTGCAAGGCGTGTACCCAAAGCAAGAATAGCAACATGCTTTCCTTCGCGAAGAATACGTCCTTTACCAATTTCCAGAACCGTACCTCTTTCTGGCAACTCAACTTTACCCGTGGCTTCCCCACGCGGGAACCTGATCGCACTCGGCTTATCATTGATGGTCGCAGAGGTCGCCACCATATTCATCAGCTCCAACTCGTCTGATGGTGCCATAATGACCATATCCGGAAGACACCCAAGATACGCAAGATCATAACTTCCCTGATGCGTAACACCATCAGCACCAACCATGCCTGCCCGATCAATAATGAACCGTACAGGTAAGCTTTGAATCGCAACATCATGAACGACCTGATCGTAGGCACGCTGCAAAAAGGTTGAATAGATTGTTGCGTAGGGTTTATAGCCATCACAGGCCATGCCTGCACAAAAGGTAACGCCATGCTGTTCAGCAATACCAACATCAAAGGTCCGATCAGGAAACTCTTCCTGGAACAAGTTCAACCCCGTTCCTGATGGCATTGCCGCTGTCATAGCAACAACTTTGTCATCGTGTTTGGCTTCGGCAATCAGGGCCTTGGCAAAAACATTCTGGTACAGAGGTGCCTTTGGCGGTGTTTTTTCCTGCTTGCCGCTCACCACATCAAACTTGGAAACGCCATGGTATTTATCCGCAGCCATTTCTGCGGGCTCATACCCTTTACCCTTTTGCGTTACAGCATGGATAAGGACCGGACCATCAAAGCCGCAATCTCGAACATTTTTCAGAACAGGTAACAGGTGAGAAAAATCGTGCCCATCGACAGGCCCGATATAGAAAAAACCCAGTTCTTCAAACAGGGTTCCACCTGTGAAAAATCCGCGCGCATATTCTTCTGCACGTTTGGCAGCGGTCTCAAGGCGCGGTGGAAATTTACTGATAATTTCTTTCGCCAGATGGCGCATGGATTGATATGGCTTGGCAGAAATTAGTCGTGACAGATACGCACTCAGAGCACCCACGGGTGGTGCAATAGACATATCGTTATCATTCAGGATCACAACCAGTCTTGAATTCATGGCACCGGCATTGTTCATGGCTTCATACGCCATACCTGCGGTCATGGACCCATCACCAATAACCGAAATAACGTTATTGGTTTTACCCGCCAGATCACGTGCAACGGCATAGCCAAGACCTGCAGAAATAGAGGTCGAACTATGTGCCGCGCCAAATGGATCATAAATAGATTCTTTACGTGTGGTAAAACCAGATAGTCCACCACCCTGTCTGATCGTACGCAGTTGATCACGACGTTCCGTCAGAATTTTATGCGGATAACATTGATGCCCAACATCCCAAATCAATTTGTCATCCGGGGTATTAAAAACATGATGAATAGCAACAGTGAGTTCAACCACCCCCAATCCGGCGCCCAGATGGCCTCCCGTGCGTGAGACGGCATCGATCATATCCAGACGCACTTCTTCGGCCAGCTGTGGCAGCTGGCTTTCATCCAGCTTTCTTAGATCAGCTGGATTATGAACTGTGTCCAACAACGGGGTCTGACGATTGTGCCCGAACTGACTCACCCTTATCTCCATCACATCTTTTCTCAAAAACTGTTACACAGATCTGAGATAATTTCATATTTCTCGACAGCCAGCCCCAAAGTATAATTCCCTTTGAGTTAACAATTCCATAGGAACAGACAAGGACCTAACGTTTTGTGTTAAGACCTACGTTCTACTATAAATGTGGCCGTATCGCGAAGTAACTGCGCCTTTCCTGCGAAAATATCAAGTCTAGATTTTGCAGAATCAATTAATTCATTGGCCTTTTTGCGCGCATTTTCCAATCCTAACTGACCGACAAATGTTGCTTTGCCCGCGTCACTATCAACCCCTGTGGGCTTACCCGTTTCTTCAGGTGTTGCCTCGTGGTCGAGTAAATCATCAACAATCTGAAAGGCCAGTCCAATATCTTCCGCGTAAAGGCTAAGTGCACGGTGTTCCTCTGGCTTAGCATTTCCCAATATCGCACCAGCCTCACAGGCATAGCGAATTAAGGCTCCTGTTTTAAGTGCTTGTAAGCGGGTGATACCTTCTAAATCCAGATTTGCCCGTGACGGAGACAGGTCAATCATTTGCCCCCCAACCATACCTTTGGCGCCTGCAGCAGCAGCCAAGCCAGATATCAGCTTCAACCGGATAGCCATATCGGGGTGCGTCATTGGGCCTGCGATAACGGCAAAAGCCTCCGTCAACAATCCATCACCAGCCAAGATAGCCGTCGCATCATCCCATTTTTTATGGACAGTTACCTGCCCACGCCGCAGATCGCTATCATCCATTGCCGGAAGGTCATCGTGAACCAGACTGTAACAATGAACCATCTCTAACGCAGCGGCGACCTGTAATGCATAGGTCTTTTCAACGTCAAAAAGTTTGGCCGTTTCCATGACCAGAAACGGACGCAGCCGTTTTCCACCACCCAGCGCGCTATATCGCATAGCATCAACGACTTCACCTTCGGGTGTGTCTACTGTCGGCAAGAGCTCAGCAAGCTTTTCTTCTACGGCACGCGCACAGTTTGTCAAAGCGAGGGAAATATCAGACATGGAAATACTTATCGATTACAAATCCAGATGCGACAAAAGACATATACCTATTATGATACATCAAAGGGTTCGGTGCGTGGTTGTCCATCCGGACCCATTGCAATTTTTTCAATTTTTTCCTGAGCTTCACGAAGCTTAGTTTCACAATGAGCCTTCAACTTAGCGCCGCGATCATAAGCATCAATTGCTTCGTCCAGTTTGCCTTCGCCCTGTTCTAGACGCTCAACAATTGTCTTTAGCTCTGCAAGAGCAGCTTCAAAGCTCATGGCATTGATATCGGCTAAGTTTTCAGCAGGTTGCGTATTTTCCATAGAGAAACCTCAAATTACAAATTCTCCTGCACTCTACGTGTTAAGGTGTCCGCAAACAAGGGTAAGTCTCGCTTCTTTGTGCTTAATTCCTAGCGAAAATTTGTGCACAATTTTCCGTAGCTCCCCCAGAAAAACACTCTACGAAAATTCCCTGCAAAAAATGATACAGAGCTAATCTGTTGCGTTCATCAATGCCCGGACATGCAAAGCAACAGATCTTGAAAGGGCGTGAGTATTATACCCTCCCTCGAGAATTGAGACGAGGCGCCCATTACATAGCTCTTGAGACAATTCTACAATTCTCCGGCTCACCCACCCAAAATCTTCATCTTCCAGATTCAAAGACGCAAGCGGATCTTCTCGATGCGCATCAAATCCAGCGGACACAATGATAAAATCGGGTCCAAAATCCTGTACCCCCGGGAAAATTTTATCTTCCATTACCTTGCGAAACTCATAGGAACCAGCGCCACTCGGCAAAGGGCAGTTCATAATATTACCTGCCACGCCAATTTCCCCCTCACTGCCTGTACCGGGGAAAAGAGGGGACCCGTGTGTTGATCCATAAAACATATCCGGATCATTCCAAAACACATCCTGAGTGCCATTGCCATGATGAACATCAAAATCAATCACAGCTATCTTCTTGATCCCATGTTCATTTTTGGCCTGATAGGCACCAATAGCCGGATTACAGAACAGGCAAAACCCCATAGCACGATCACGCTCAGCATGATGTCCCGGTGGCCGGCTCAGACAAAAAGCGTTATCAACCTCGCCATTCATGACAGCATCAATCGCTGCGCAAATACCGCCCGCGGCCCGCAATGCCGCCTCACCAGAATCTTTACAAATAACGGTATCACCATCTATGGCAACATACCCCGTATCAGGTATGGCTTGAAAAACACCATCTACATGACTTTTTGTATGTGCCCATAATAGTTTGGCCTTATCTATAACCGGGGCTTCACGCCGATCCAGTGCATCAAAATCTGCTTCGGATAAAACGCTCAGGGTTTCTTTAATTCTAAGCGGAGATTCAGGATGATGAATACCCGTATCGTGCAGAAGGCTGACCGGATGATAAAAAAGCGCCGTCGTCATAAATATTTCCTCAAAAGAATGCTATGCACCGAAGAAGCGTATAGGGACCAATTCACCATTTTCCTAAATAGATATAACATTATTTTAATCGAAACGACGGAAAAATCAGAATTGTACGTTTAAAAGAACGACGGGTAATCAGATCTTTACCTGACACCCAAAATGTAATTTTATAATTTTATATTATGAGGAACTCTTTACAGATCCAGAAACAATCAACTACAGTACAAAAAGAGAACAGTGCCGTATTTAGTGGATGTTCGCCTACTTTCCTATAATGTCGCCAGTGGTGTTGTGCTATTTAACAGCAACCATTGAGTTGAATCGTTTCAAATTTTGACCAGACGATCGGGTTTGGTTTCATATCGGGAGGCCGGTTTGCGCCAGCTGTTTGTCACTTCTTTTCTTTTGATCACCGCGAGCTTGATGATCGGCCCCATGCCTGCTTCAGCACAACAACCTTCTTTGGTTGGTGTTGATAAAGTACGTATTGAATCTATGAATCAAACGGTTCCTGTAATTGGCCGCTTAGTTGCACAACAAACCGGCAATGTCGCAGCACGCATAGCTGGCCCCGTGGATGAATTGTTGGTTGAGGTCGGCGATAAGGTCAGCAAAGGTCAAATCATCGCTCAATTAAACGCGGCAACACTTAAAGCAGACCGGGATCTTGCCGCCAGCGAAGTTTCGGCAGCCAAAAGTAAGATGGGAACTTTTCAAGCACGCCTTAAGCTGGCTAGCCAAGATCTGAAACGTTTGGAAAAGCTGAAAACGTCCGCAGCGTTTAATAAATCCCGTTACGAAGATGCCATTCAAAACAGTTCGATTGCGAAAGCAGAAGTATCTCAAGCCCGTGCAGATATCAGCACAGCGCAGGCACGCCTTCGCCGCGCCGAGATTAATCTAGCCTATACAGAGATCAAAGCGCCCTACGACGGCGTCATAATGACAAAGGAAACTGAGACTGGTGCCTATGTTGCTATTGGTGCCCCTGTTGTCACGTTGCTTTCACAAGAAAGTCTGGAGATTGAAGTTGATGTACCGGCGCGACGCCTTGCTGGTTTAAAAGCTGGTATGGAGTTCACCCTTAGCCTGGAAGATGGCACCCCACTTATCGCAAAAATCCGGGCGATTTTACCACGTGAGAACCCCCTGACTCGTACCCGCCCTGTCCGACTAACAGCGCAATTGCCAAATCAGGATAACCTTGCCAATAACCAAAGCATTACACTCTTGGTACCCGCAGGCCCCCAAAGAGATGTCGCGACAGTCCACAAAGACGCAATTATCCAAAGCCCCAACGGTCCCATGGTCTTCCTTAATGCTGAAGGGCGCGCACAACCTCGTCCTGTGCAATTAGGGCAACAGGTTGGCGAACGTATAGAAGTGATCTATGGCCTAAAAACCGAGGATGAAGTCGTGATCCGTGGGAATGAAAGACTTTTCCCCGGGGTTCAGCTTAAAATTAACGGTGCAGAACCACCTGTCGAAGAAAATGGTTCAAAAGAGCAAACGGAAGAACAGGCTCCTTCTAAAGAAGTCGATCAAAGCGAGGGAGCCTCGTAATGAACCTTATTAAAGTTTCTATTGAACGCCCCATCGCGATCATATCTGCGGTGATCATGGTCGTTCTTTTCGGGGCTGTGGCCCTTCAGCTAATTCCCATCCAGTTGACACCAGACGTTAACCGTCCGGTTATCACAATAAGAACCAACTGGGCAGGAGCAGCCCCGGCAGAAGTCGAACGTCAGATTATTACAGAGCAGGAAGAAAAACTGAAAGGTTTGGAAAACCTGCACAGCATGACCAGTAATTCATCTTATGGGTCCGGACGTGTTACATTAGAATTTAACGTTGGCACAGATATGGGCAAAGCCCTTCTGCTAACTGCGAACCGATTAGATAGAGTTGGTGGCTATCCAGATGAAGCAGATGAACCCACGCTTGATACTGCCGGTTCAGAAGACAGCCCGATTGCTTGGTTTATATTGACCAGAAAAGACGGCAACACCGCCCCGATACATAGCTATGGTGATTTTGTTGAAGACATTATCAAAGATCGAATTGAACGTGTATCCGGCGTAAGTGGCGTCAATATTTATGGCGGTAGTGAACGTGAGATTGAGATTGTTATTCTGCCCGAACTTCTTGCGCGATACGGCCTAACCGCAAGCTCTGTTGTCAGTACGCTAAGAGATGCCAGCTCATCAATATCAGCTGGTGATGTCGAGGAAGGAAAAAGACGTTACATTGTAAGAACAGAAGGCGAGTTGAATACCTTAGAAGCCGTTAGAAACGTTGTTTTACGCAGTACACAGGATTCCTTTAGCGGTAATGTAGCGCGTGTGACTGTCAACGATATTGCCCGCGTAAATTTCAGCTACAAAGACCCAAGTGCTAAAATTCGTATGTTGGGTAATGCAGCAATGGCATTCAATGCCACTCGGGAAACCGGGGCGAATGTTATTGCAACAATGGATGGCATATATCAAGCTATTGAAGATCTAAATGCCGGGGCGATCCCAGAAGCAGGGTTGAAGCTCGAACAGGTTTATGACGAGACGATCTATATCAATTCAGCGATTGATCTTGTGCGTCAGAATATCTGGTTCGGCGGGGTGTTGGCCGCGATTATTCTTTTGATCTTTTTAAGGTCCGTCCGGGCAACCGTTATTATTTCCATGGCCATTCCTGTATCTGTTGTGGGGTCGTTTGTTGCCATGGCAGCCCTTGGAAGATCTATCAATGTAATTTCTCTTGCAGGTCTAGCCTTTGCCGTTGGTATGGTGGTCGATGCAGCTATTGTTGTTCTCGAGAATATCTTTCGCCTCAAAGAAGAGGGTAAATCACCTGCTGTCGCCGCTTATGAAGGTGCCCAACAGGTTTGGGGGGCGATCCTTGTCTCTGCACTGACAACCGTAATGGTCTTTATTCCCATTATGATTATGGAACTAGAGGTCGGGCAACTCTTTAGGGATATCGCGGTTGCCATATCCGTATCAGTAACTTTGTCTCTTATCGTTTCTATCACCGTTATTCCAGCTTTATCCAGACGCTTCTTGCGTGATCACGATACAGATGGCAGTGACACGGTAAAACGTATTCCCCTGCCCGGGATTGATCAATTTGGCTCTGGCTTTGTAAAATTTGTCATGGGTTTCCAAACTATCGTTGTCCGGAAAAAGATTGTTGCCGTTGCATTGGTTGGTGCGGTGACAGCCGTTGCATCATTCGGCACGTGGAAATTCTTACCAAAGCTTGAATACCTACCGGAAGGGAACAGAAACTTAGTATTCGGGGTCATCATTCCTCCCCCTGGATATAATTTGGATACAATGACATCAATCGCCGTTGGTGTTGAAAACTCTATTCGTAACCTGTGGGCAAGCGAAACAGGCCCGGAATCTGAACCCGGCCAGCCCCCAAAAATGGAACGGTTTTTCTTTGTCGCAACCCGTTCCAATACTTTCCTTGGTGCGGTATCTGTTGATGGACAACGGGTTGCGGAACTCATCCCCGTCCTTCAGAAGCCTGTTTTTAAAGAACCCGGTACCTTTGGATTTATCAATCAACCTTCTTTGTTTGGACGTGGCATAGGCGGGGGACGTAAAATAGATCTGGATATAGCAGGATCAGACCTTAACGAAATTCTTGCCGTCGCAGGACAGGCAACCGGAAAAATGTTATCCGTTTTCCCCGCAAGCGAAGGTAATCAATTCCGCCCAAGACCAGGACTTGAGCTAGGTGCCCCTGAAATACGTGTATTACCCGACAGGACAAGGTTAGCTGACAACGGATTATCCGTAAATGAGCTTGGCACTTCAATTGATGTATTTAACGACGGACTAAGAGTGGCAGAAGTAACCGTTGGTAACAAGCGGCTAGACCTAACCCTAAAAGGCCCAGACAAGGGGGTAACCCAGACTCAGGGTATCGCAAGCCTTCCGGTTGTTACATCTGATGGCACAATCGTTCCCGCCTCCAGCCTTGCTGAAATTATTCTGACGGCAGGACCAACTGAAATACGTCACCGAGAACGTATGCGTACGATTACCCTAGAGCTACGCCCTTCTGCCGGTGTTCCTTTGGAACAAGCACTGGATATACTTCAGGCTGAAGTAATTGGGCCAATGGAAGCTGCTGGTTTGCCGAGTGATGTTAAAATGAGTCTTAGCGGAACAGCTGACAATCTGGCACAAACTTGGGACGCTATGGTCCTCAACTTGTTACTCGCGATTGCCATTGTTTATCTGGTCATGGCTGTTCTCTTTGAAAGCTTCCTCTATCCATTAATTATCTTGCTTGCAGTTCCCCTTGCTACTGCGGGTGGCGTGGCCGGACTTGTTTTCCTCAACACGATTATATTCCAGCCTTTGGATATGCTGACCCTTCTTGGGTTTGTCATTCTTGTCGGTATTGTGGTGAACAACGCTATTTTGGTCGTGCACCAAACTCTTTACCACCTGAGAGTAGAAAATTTACCCGCGCAACAAGCGATCCTCGAGGCTACGAGAAATCGTATTCGCCCGATTTTCATGTCCACCCTTACTTCTGTTGTAGGCATGTTACCACTCGTTCTCGTGCCCGGCGCGGGATCAGAACTCTATCGTGGCTTGGGATCAGTTGTGGTCGGCGGACTATCCTTGTCCGCGGTTTTAACCCTGCTGATCATCCCACCAATGCTGGCTTTGATGGAACGTACTCTTGAGAAAGATCGCCTCCATAATCAGGAGCTGAAAGCAAGGCCCGGACTGGCGGAAGCAGCAGAATAAAAATTCTCAAACAAACTTACTCCCAATACAGAACGAATGGGAATTCACAAAAAAGGCCCTTGGAAAACTCCAAACGCCTTTTGTCTAAAAACGGTT
>NZ_CAKZMP010000350.1 GCF_937128705.1 uncultured Kiloniella sp.
GTTTCCGGGAGAGTTTTCTGGATCAACTTTTCACTCACATTCATGACCGATGGCACATTTTTCATTATTAGACTTAATTGGCATTATTTATATGAATATAGTCATTTATGCCAATAGGCAAGCATAAAAAGCGGCTCTATGATCATTTTCATCATTTATTGAACACGAAGATTTTGGAGACAGATCAATGACTTCTAACGTCGCCCTTGTTCCCGCCGCAGCCCCTGACGAAGCGTTGGCACATTTTGAACGCCGCCTGCGCCCGGAAACCGATTGCTGGGATACGCACTATGCGCTGACAGAGCAGGAACAGGATTTTGTCTTGCTGGATGTGCGATCACCGGATCTCTATGCAACTGGGCATATCCCCAAGGCCATCAACTTGCCTCACGGCAAAATCATTGCCCGCAAAATGCGTGATTATCACAATGACACCCTGTTCGTCGTTTATTGCGCAGGACCTCACTGTAACGGCGCCAACAAAGCCGCCATCCGCCTCGCCAAACTGGGCTATAAGGTAAAAGAACTGATCGGTGGTATCGAAGGCTGGAAAGACGAAGGCTTTGACCTGGTCACAGGTATTACCTGATGTTTTTTTTGGGGGGGCTGATTATTTTTGACGTCAACTAGAGATCACTAACGACAGAATCAGAGCCCGACAGACATCATTGCGTGGATCATGGAATGACCTGAATCACGAGATATAGATTTGCAGCACTTACAAACAGAAAAGACATCTGCCCGACACGAATACGTCGATGCAGATGCCTAATCAAAAATAGTTTAGCCCTTAGCGTTCAACCCGAAATTACAGCCCTTGAAGACGCTCAACCACGAGCAAAGCAACGGCGGCGCTATCGCCTACGTTGATCAAGGCATGGTCGCAATCGGCGGGGTAGCGGGCTGTGCCGCCAGCCTCGACGGTTTCGGTGTCACCAGCTGATTCAACTTCGATCCGACCCGACAACACCGTCAGGTGTTCGCGGGTCCCTTCGACATGAGGATCAGAGCGCAAGGCCCCTGCGGCTTCAAAGCTCAGTTCGTACCATTCGCACAGCGCGGCGTTTTCAACGGGGGAGAGAATACGCATCACACAGCTACCGTCCGGGCTGGACATGGTGGGCGTCAGGTTTGCGGGCACGGCCTCTATCTTGATCGCTTCCGGCTCACGCGGCGCGCCCTCTAGCAGTTCATAGATATCCATGCCAAAGCTTTGCGTCAGGCTCCAGAGCGTCGCAAAGGTCGGGTTGGCCTGTCCGCGCTCTATCTGCGAGAGCATGGATTTGGACACCCCCGAAAGCTTCGCCAACTGATCCAGCGTCAGCTTCTTTTCCTTGCGCGCATCCCGCACCTTATCACCGATCTGCGGAACACCCTTGCGTTTTGTACTCATACCTAACCTAGAACCTCTTTAGTGGAAAATCCACCATAGTGGATTTTCAAAGAAGGCGCCAGATGGAAGAGGTTTTGGAAAAGACAAAAGAAAGATATGCGACAACGAGGGTAAAGTTACACTCCCTAAGCTACGCTTTTCCACTTAACAGGCGTTACGTGCAACGTGCTGTCGTCGATAGCGACCATGACGTCGCCGTCCTGAATGGTTACGGATAACCTCATAGAGCGGTTGGCGAGCTCGGCCAAAGCGCGGGTGTCATCCCTTGAGAAGTTTGTAACCTCAAGATTAGCAAACCGGGAGGTGCTGTTTTTGATCTTCTCCCACCACATTTCTGCTGTGGAGCCACCGTAACAATAGATCATCACCTTTTTGGCTTTGCCACAGGACTGGCGCACAATCTTTTCCCCCGGCATGCCCAGTGCGATCCACAGATCAATCTCGCCACTCAGGCTTTTCTGCCACAGGTCCGGTTCGTCCTCGGTCGAAAGGCCACGGGTGAATTCCAGTTGCTCGTGGGCGTTCAGGGCAAAGCTCAGTACACGCACCATCAAACGTTCATCGGTTTCCGAAGGGTGTTTGGCCACAGTCAGATTATGGGTCTCGTAATAGTGGCGATCCATATCGGTAACGGAAAGTTCGACTTTATAAATAGTGGCATTTTTTGCCATGGGGTGTGCCTGTTTTGTTTTTTCGGGGGCAGTATGAAAAGATGTGTAATAGCTTGGATGACTTTGGGAAAGCAGAAAGAGAGGCACAGGGAAAAACGCAACGACATGAGAGAGCTCTGCACAGCGTATTATTTTGCCACTGATTATTGCCATATCCCTGTCGAGAAGGCATGAATAAAGAAGCATTATTATTTGAATAAATAACTTTGAACACGAGGAGCTTCCATGCAGATCGTCACAACTGATTCCATCGAGGGAAAACGCGTTGTTGCCTATAAGGGTATTGTCAGCGGAGATGCCATTGTCGGCGCTAACTTTGTCAAAGATTTCTTCGCCAAGATTACCGACGTTCTCGGTGGGCGCGCTGGTGGTTATGAAAAAGCCCTGCGCGGTGCCAAGAACCACGCCATGAACGATATGATCGAACAAGCCGAAGAAGTGGGCGCCAATGCTGTTATCGGTGTTGACCTGGATTATGAATCAATCGGTGGTTCCATGTTGATGGTCAGTGTCAACGGCACCGCTGTGGTTTTGGAAGACGCCTAACATACTTCGTATGAACATTTTGTGTGAGTTTTGATTGAGATCGATGTGGTTGCATCGGCCTTTTTCTTTTTGAGAGCCACGGCTTAAATACATATCAACTATAATAAAGGCCAGCTTCAATATTGAAGCTGGCCTTTATACTTAAGCCCTTAAAAAGCAGAGCAACGCTGTTGCTTAGGAAGAGACCATGTTCTTGAGCTGGCGGTTCGCCACAGCCAACATGGCGTAGTCTGGCTTTCCAGCCGCGTTCAATTCCGCGAGGATCTGTTCGGTCCGGTTTACCAGTGGCCGTTTGGATTCAGCCCACTCTTTGATGGCCGCTTCGACACGGTCGGTTTGTCCCGCCGCTTCGAGCACACGGGACGTTAATTCCCCCTGATGCCCATAGAGATCATCGACAATTGCCGTCACAGCCAGTTTATCCCATGCAGATTCACTCGGCAGACGACCCGCGGCACTTCGCAACCAGTCAAAACCATAGCGTTCTCCGATAGAGAAGTAGGTGCTACCAACAGTATCCACTGGCATTTTCAGCGTATGAGCAAGGCGTACGATATCACAAGCTGGCGTCAAAAGACGCAGACCCGCAATCCGCTTGGCAATATCTGCTGGAACGCCCTGCGCCTTGAAATCAGCAATTTTCTTTTTCAGAAGCACGGTGTTTTCCTTGGACAGAAGTTTTTCCAGCTGATCAGAAATAGTACCAACTTCCTTGCCATAGGAATCAACCTCTTTACGGATATCCAGCGGGTGTGCACCATGACGCAGGAACCAGACGGTTCCCTGTTCAATCAATCGACCACATTCCGCCAACAGCGTTGCCTGAAGCGACGCAGGTGCCTTGTTATCCAACCCTTCGATCATCGCAAACAACGAGTTCATATCGAACACTTCGCGGGCAATGGTATAGGCCCGTGCAATGTCGCATGACGCCATGCCGGTTTTTTCCTTTACCTCATAGACAAAGGTAATCCCGACACGGTTGACCATGTCATTGGTCACTGCCGTGGCAATAATTTCACGACGCAGGCGGTGTTCGCCAATTTGCTTGGCAAACTTTTTCCGCAAGGCCGTTGGGAAATAATCAATCAGCGTATCTTCCATATAGGAATCATCGGGCAGGTTTGAGCCCAATAACTCGTCATAAAGAGAGATCTTACTATAGGACATGAGGGTCGCAAGTTCTGGCCTTTCAAAGCCAAGACCTTGTTTCATGCGCTCGAGCACCATTTCATCATCAGGCAGGTATTCGATGACACGGTTGAGCAGCCCCTGTTTCTCCAATGACCGCATATAACGGGCAATTCGGTCAAGCAAGCGCCCACCGATATTGGCCGTGACCGAGATCGCCTGACTTTGTAGATAGTTATCTCGCAAGACCAGTTCGCCAACTTCATCGGTCATGGATTCCAGCAGCTTGTCACGCTGTTTTCGGGTCATATCGCCGTCCTGTTCGACAGCGCCGAGCAGAATTTTGATATTCACCTCGTGGTCAGAACAATCAACACCCGCAGAGTTATCCAGGAAGTCCGCATTCACACGACCACCGTTTTGCGCGTATTCAATACGTGCCCGGTGGGTCATGCCTAGATTGGCACCCTCACCGACAACGCTACAACGCAGTTCCTTACCATTGAGACGCAGGGCATCATTAGCACGATCCCCGGCATCACCATTGGTTTCACTGGAATGTTTCACGTAGGTTCCAATGCCACCAAACCAAAGCAATTCAGCTTTGGATTTCAACATGGCACGGAGCAAGTCATTGGGTGCCAATTCGTCTTCGGCAATATCAAACAATGCTTTTACTTCAGCACCAATTTTCAGTGACTTGGCACTACGATCAAAGATCCCACCACCTTTAGAGATCAGCTTTTCGTTATAGTCTGTCCACGATGAACGCGGCAGATCAAACAGACGCTGACGCTCGGCAAAGGATTTTGCCACATCCGGGTCAGGATCAATAAAAATATGTAGATGGTTAAAGGCACCGACAAGCTTGGTCTGATCCGACAACAGCATCCCGTTCCCGAACACATCGCCAGACATATCGCCCACACCAATTGCCGTGAAAGGTTCTGACTGAATATCCTTACCCAATTCGCGGAAGTGACGTTTGACAGACTCCCACGCACCCTTGGCCGTAATGCCCATTTTTTTGTGGTCATAGCCAGCTGAACCACCAGAGGCAAAGGCGTCATCTAACCAGAAGCCGTAATCAACAGAAACGCCATTGGCAATATCAGAGAAGGTTGCCGTTCCTTTATCAGCCGCCACAACCAGATAAGGATCATCCCCATCACGACGGATCAACCTTTCCGGTGGCACAACGTCACCAGCGACCAAATTATCGGTTAGATCCAGCAAACCACGGATGAAGGTTTTATAGCACTCGATACCTGAGTCGATAAAAGCTTCGCGCCCTTCGCTCGCTGGCGGTGGGTTCTTAACCACAAAACCACCCTTAGAGCCCACAGGCACGATAACTGAGTTCTTGACCTGCTGCGCTTTCACAAGGCCGAGAACTTCAGTTCTGAAATCTTCCCGACGGTCTGACCAACGCAAACCACCACGGGCAACAGGACCAAAACGAAGGTGCACACCCTCTATATCGGGGCTGTAAACAAAGATTTCACGATACGGCCTTGGCAAGGGAAGATCAGTGATCTTTTCCGAGTTTAGCTTGAACGACAGATAGGTTTTAAAATCGCCTTGCTCTGTTTTCTGCAGGAAGTTTGTCCGCAGCGTGCATTCAATCACATTACGGAAACGGCGAATAATTCTGTCTTCGTCAAGATTACTAACACCATCCAAGGCATCATTGATCTTATTGTTGAGATCATCTGCAAGTTGTTCGTCTCGCTCGGTCCCTTTGCCCATAAAGCGCACAAGGAAAAGATCGACAAGCATCCGGGTGATATTCGGATTATTCGCCAGCGTCTGTTCCATATAGCTTTGAGAGAAAGGAATCTGTGCCTGAAGCAAGTACTTGCAATAGGCACGCAGAACGGTGACTTCACGAACTTTCAAGCCCGCAATCAGAACCAGCCTGTTAAAGCCATCGTTTTCCATCTGTCCATGCCAGACAGAGGCAAAGGCCTCGTGAAATCCTTCGCGTAAACTGGAAATAGAAATTTCCTGATCACCAGAAATCACCATGTTGAAATCGTGCATCCACACGCTTTCACCTGTTTCATGAGAACTGAAGTGATACGGGATCTCACTGAAAACTTTCAGCCCCATGTTTTCCAACATCGGCAAGACATCAGACAATGGAACCGGATTATCGCGTAAATAAATCTTAAATCGCACCTGCTCGGGATCAGCACCAAGCGGACGGTAAAGGTTCATGGACAAGCCATCACCCTCAAGCGCTTCTTCGGCACGGGTGATATCAAAAACGGCATCGTTTTCGTTAAAATGTTCCTGATAATTAACTGGGAAAGCAGCCCCTAGGCGACGCATGGCCCGGATACCCTGTTCCTCGCCCCGATCCTCTATCAAGACTCGTTCAAGACGATCTTCCCAGGAACGACCAGCATCAGCAATACGTGCTTCTAACTCACTGACATCCACATCGGGTACCTGACCGCGGGTGGTCTTTACAATGAAATGAACCCGCGCCAGTACCGTATCGGACAGATGAGTAAAAAACGCACTGATCTGACCATTATAAGCACTACAAAGAATTTCCCCAATTTTACGACGCAGAGCCGTATCAAAACGGTCACGTGGAATATACGTCAAACAGGAAACAAAGCGTTCAAAAGGATCCTTACGTACAAAAAGCGCAATCCGGCGGCGTTCTTGCAGATGAAGAATACCGTGAGATATCGTCGAAAGTTCAGCACTGGAAATCTGGAACAGCTCATCCCGGGGATAGGTATCCAGAATATGGGTTAATCCCTTGCTATCGTGACTGCCAGATTTAAAACCGGACTTGTCCAGAACCTTCTTAACCTTATGACGTAACAACGGAATATCACTTGGTGAACAGGCATAGGCCGTCGAGGTTAAAAGACCCGCGAATAAAATTTCGCCGATCACCCGTCCCTTAGCATCAAAACGTTTCACAGCAATTGTATCAAGATGGACAGCACGATGTACCGTCGAACGACGATTGGCCTTTGTAATCCGTAACAAAACGGGCTTGGTCATGAAATCACGGACTTCAGCTGGTAGAGATCCAAAATCTCTTAGCCCGTCAAAAACATGGACATCAATATCACGCAACAAACCCAAAGAATCAGGCAAGACCTTTAGAATAGCATTGGTGCCTTCGCCCTCGAACTTGTATTCGCGATAACCAAGATATTTTCTCTTCAAAAGGAGTGTACATCGATTGTGTCGAACCTCCATGCCACCCGAGAAACGCACCTTTAGATACAACAACATTGTTACTTGCAGTGACTATGTAATTTGCACAGGAAGACGTGCAATATCGTTCTATAACAACCTTCAAATCAAATTTATGCACTAATTGGCCAATGTGCATTCCACCGAAAACTTCACCTCCAGAACTAGTCACAATTAACGTATCAATTTCCTTGGCGTGTTTAATTAATATACTTTCAAGTAACTTTGCATTTTCTTTTGACGTGTTGCCAATGAAACGAACAGTATCTTTATCAATTAAATCTATCTCATTTATCTTAACTTGAGGTGAGCCTGCACACCCAAAGAATAAGAGTAAGGCGAGAAATAAAAGATTACGCATTCTTGCTCCATAACGCACGTTTTGAGGTACACGTGCGCGGCTATAACGCGAAGGAACAACTGTTTCCGCCCTGCTGAAATCACATGTTATGTAGCGAAAAAACAACATACAAACTTGGGTTACTACAGAAACTAACCCTTCCCAATATTGAGCCCGACAGGTTAAGTCTCTTTTCGCCTTTTGATTGGAAACAAGCCAAACCAAAAGGCGCCTTCAAGAACAAGGCCCAATATGATGAACAAAAACACACCTGACTGAATTCCTTTGCTGTAAGATGCAATAGCGGCTGCTAGAAGAACTAGCGCAATAAGAATTCGATAAATAGCTTTCATTTAAACTCTCCTTTTTAAATGCCAAACGCTAAGCTGAATGGCAGTGATGTTGCGGCATTTAGTGGCTCACGCGTTAAGCGCCGGCCGATACTACAAGTAACCTGCTTTTTGGTACTTTCCATACCCTGCCCGAGTCAATTCCTTGAGCTCTTGAAAGAGTCTGGCATCTGTTGCTTTAAAATTAAAGCACGATTTGCCTTGCATTCGTTTTTGAAGCTCTGGCGATATACTTTCTAATAATTCTGGAAATACATAAACGGGCATCAGATGAAAGCTGACATAATTCTTATTGATTTTGACTGAGCCAAAATACATTGGCTTCTTGTTTTTCATAACGTGATGCGTGTTCAAATAAAAATTATCGGGATTATCAGTGACCACGACCATGCCATTGGAATATGGAGTCAGTATATCTTTGAGATGATGAAAAACTTCGTCTGGATTATTCACTTTTTTAAAACCTCAAGAGCAAAGAAATTGGGCACGCACAAACAATATAGTCTTAAATGCGCGCAAATTATAGAGACACCTTATCAAGCTCACCATCTACTCGTTTTCTGCTTTTCGAAGTATTTTGAAAATTCGGTTTATTGTGATTTCAGACAAGTTCCATTCATAACCGTTAAAGTCAGTAGTATTGATAAATTGAACGACTACGGTATCTAGATCTTTGTCATATTCTGCAAGGCTCTGATAGCCAATAACTAATCCTCCATGCTCGAAAACATAAGGGTAAATTTTCGCTTCGCCTGCATTGAAAATAGAACCGCTGTTTAGCGCTCGTAAGAACTTACCTACATCTTCTGCTGTCGCTAGCATACCGTAGTCGCGCGCCTTAACATCTTCCTCGTAACCAACGTAATAGCCGCTCATCACGTCGTCTTTATTGACTTCGCTCAATGAAAAATAGGTGTTGTTCAATTCAAGCGGAAGTAAAATGTTTTGCTTAATGTACTCGTGGTGACTGTACCCCAAAACCTTATCCATAATATTGCGAAGCAACAGATAGTTCGTGTTGGAATACTCATATCCATCACCGGGCTCAAAACTCGCCGGAAGATCTAGCGCAAAGTCGAGCGCTCGCTTACTGTTTTCCGGTTCGTTATCCCAGTAGGCAGCATTATCAGTGAAATTAGGGATCCCTGACTTATGCTGCACCATCATTTTAAGCGTTATTTTTTCTGAATGCTCAATTCTGTCTTTGAGTTCGGGTAAATGATCAACGAGTAAATCGTCTAGGGATAGTCGCTGTTCTCGCGCCATTTTGGTGATAGCCACAGCAGTGTACAACTTACTGATACTGGCAATTTTAAATAAAGAGTCGGGGGCAGCGGGTATTTTGTTATCTCTGTCTTTCCAGCCTGCTGTGTAAAAAGCTGGAGGTTTTCCCGCCTGATCCACGTAAACAATCATGCCGTCAAAGCCGTGGCTAATTGCTTCATCAACTTGTTCTTGTACTGTGTGTGGCAAAGGTAGGATCCAGGCTTTAACCAATATCCACGGAACGAAAAACAAGGAAACAATAGTACTGACTAGCAGAAGAAGCCTGATAATGGTTGTTCTTCGGTTCTTCGTCATTTTACCTTGCCCTTAAAGCTCGGCCTAATATTCTGTAAAATGTTCTTGTCGGTGTCTTCATTTTGGCGTCGACGCACGATTAGCTTCAACATCTTCGCTAGTCAAACAGCGCGAGTGAGTCTAGTTTAAAATGATAAACTGAAAAGGAATCCCCCTCTTCTTTTAGAGTGATAGTTAGTACTGCATCGCCATTCTCATATACGGCTGGAACAGTATAGGTAACAAACGTTCCTGAACCACCAGATGTTAGTGCTCTGGACGTAACTGTATTGAATTGATATTCGCCAATTTCAACTAACGCCCCCATCTTTGATAGCGCCTTTATAAGCCTTTTAAGATCATCTTCATTGATATTTTCTACTTCAGACGGAGTGAGGTAACTCTTAAAGGTATCTAGCTCCCAAGAGGAAATGTCAGCAATTGCAGTATCCATGTAAGGGATTGCCGTTTTCTCGTATTCAGAAGATTTATAGCCCGACCAAACAGCAATAAGTACAAATAGACAGATAAGGATTAGAAGCGCAATTCCAAATCCTTTTAACAGCTTCTTAAACATACCGTTCCTTTAAAATGTAATAACCTACTTTCTAGCTAGAAAGCTCCCTGTTCTATCGCTGAGCTCTCAGATAATCGTTTCGAGAAGCAATGGGAATGTTAGTTATAGGCATTAGACACCACACAATCCATACTAGCAGTACCTGAATAAGAATTATACATGTAAAATCAAACCGATAAGAAGCGTCAATGCCTGGCGCATTACCGCGAAACTAAGCAACGACCGACGTCTCATCCCAACGCAACTTATCAGAATGTGAAATTTACTCATGGTACTTTCGAATTACAGCAATCTTACCGTTCTCTATTTCTAGTACTTCCATCATTACTTGACTGTATTCAATAGGCTGATTGTTTTGCGGGTGCACGCCCTTGGCATAATTCTTATATCTGATAGCAATAGCAGAATGATTAAATGTAAAAACATCTAACAGCTCAGCACTATATTCTGTATGTGCGCCTAAATAGAACGTCATGCCCTCTCTCATTTGCTCCTTACCGTCAGGTAATCGCGTATCGTCTATCACCCATGGCAAATGTGAATGACCAACATCATCCGCGAGCAAATTTAAGTGATTTTCAAGCTCAACTTTTGTCGCGCCAGGGGCCTGAGTTGCAACCATTGTGTCGAAGTACTGTTGGGCAAGCTGCTTAAGATCTATTTTAATGTCTTCAGCCGATACCGTAGCTGACACTAGAAGTGATAATGCAAGAAGTAGATTTTTTTTCACTAGAAACTCCGTTTCACTTATTTCATATATTAACGAATTTGCCTAACTTGTCTCGGTTGGGACATTTTGCGTAATCATCTTTTTATGACCATGATAGCCATCATAAAACTGCTTATGTGCCGCATAAGAAAATGTATCGTTTCTTTCTGTATATTGCCCAATCCAATC
>NZ_CAKZMP010000351.1 GCF_937128705.1 uncultured Kiloniella sp.
ACTCTAATAACATTCTTTCTTTTTTAGGTTATCCCTTCAATTCGTAAATCTGATGATGCGATAACAATATAAAAATAGAACGATCGGTATACTTGCCTTATATCCAGCCTTGGATAAAATTTGGGTCTATGTGATGAAAAATTACCTTACGAAGTATCGGGGAAGAGGGGCAGCTGTTCCTGCTATTCCGAGTGTTAGCCATATTTGGTGGAGTTGGCTTGGGGCAATGGTTGCGATTGGTGCTATCGCGTGGCTATCTGACCAGGCTGGAGCTCTGTTTTTTATGGCGCCATTTGGGGCAAGTTGTGTGCTAGTCTTCGGGGTGCCTAATAGTCCCTTGGCTCAACCGCGTAGTCTCGTCCTTGGCCATCTGATCGCAGCATTAATAGGGTTGCTTGTCCTTGAAGCGCTTGGGGCAAACTG
Organism: uncultured Kiloniella sp.; assembly: GCF_937128705.1. Taxonomy (GTDB): domain Bacteria; phylum Pseudomonadota; class Alphaproteobacteria; order Kiloniellales; family Kiloniellaceae; genus Kiloniella. The sequence continues at coordinate 424 of NZ_CAKZMP010000351.1, forward strand.
GTTTTCAATGGGGGTGGCTGTTGCAACTGCGATTGCCTTTATGCAGCTAACGCGAACACTGCATGCGCCAGCTGGGGCGACACCGCTTGTGATTATGCTCGAAGGGGCTGATTGGTCGTTTGTCTTCACACCGGTATTAAGTGGTGCGCTGATTATTTTGTTTGTCGGTTTGATCACTAACAATTTGTCGCGAAACAGGTCTTATCCAGAATACTGGTAGTCCAGAGGATGTTATGGTCCTAATCTCAGACACTAAAAAAGGCGGTATGATCTTCCGCCTTTTTTAGTAATCTGGATTCTTTGAATGGTGATTTGTTACACGTTGAAACGGAAGTGGAATATATCACCATCTTTCGCGATATATTCTTTTCCTTCCGCACGCATTTTTCCGGCATCTTTCGCACCCTGTTCGCCACTGCATTCGATGTAATCATCATAGGCAATGGTTTCGGCACGAATAAAGCCACGTTCAAAGTCCGTGTGAATAGCGCCCGCTGCATTTGGGGCCGTTGATCCGTCGACAACTGTCCACGCCCGTGCTTCTTTGGGGCCAACAGTAAAGAATGTCAGAAGGCCGAGGAGACCATACCCGGCTGCAATAATTCTTTTCAAACCTGTCTCTTCTAGGCCGAGGTCGGCCAAGAACTCTGTCTTTTCTTCTTGATCGGAAAGGGAGGCAACTTCGGCTTCGATTGCCGCAGAAATAATAACGCTCACACCGCCAGAGGCCGCGGCCATTTCTTCTACTTTCTTGGAATAATCATTTCCGGTTGCAGCATTTTCTTCTTCGACGTTTGCAACATAGAGAACTGGTTTCGCAGTCAGTAGCTGAAGTTGGTTATAAATGTCGCGTTGATCAGAAGAAATATCTGCTGTTCTTGCCGGGTTCCCTTCTTGAAGAACGTCACCAACGATGGTGAGAACTTCAAGCTTGGCTTTGGCTTCTTTATCGCCGCCTTTCGCCCGCTTTGCATTCGATGTGATTTGTTTTTCAACAGATTCAAGATCGGCAATAAGAAGCTCGGTCTCGACTGTTTCGGCATCCCGTACAGGATCAACTGATCCATCTACGTGGGTTACTTCACCATCAAAGCAGCGCAAAACGTGAACAATGGCATCAACGGAACGGATGTTTCCAAGAAACTCGTTCCCCATGCCTTCACCCTTGGAGGCACCACGGACAAGACCGGCAATATCAACAAACTCAAGCTGTGTCGGAATGATCTTTTGCGAACTGGCAATGGCTGCAATCTTATCCAAACGAGGATCAGGTACCGCAACACGTCCGACGTTTGGTTCAATGGTGCAGAAAGGATAGTTGGCCGCTTCGGCTGCTGCTGTTTCAGTTAGCGCATTAAAAAGCGTGGATTTGCCTACGTTCGGCAAGCCGACGATGCCGCAGTTGAAACCCATGGGTATTCCCTTTCACTATGGTTCTCGCGAAGGCGTGGTGTACGATATCGAGAACAGTTGTTTGTTTAATCAGCCAATGACTAAATGTATTATTAATCTTGGGGGGTTTTACTATTACTGAACCAGTTAGCCAAGGTCGATTGCCATCCGTCTTTGTTATTTTTGATGTCCGAGTCAGCTTTGGTTGTTTCTGGCTTTGCTGTTTTAGGCGCGTTTTGATCCCTTGTGGGGGCTTCAGAAGATGCTTTTTGTGCGGGTACTTTTTTTGACCTCGGTGGTGTAACATCTTGGGCGACCTTTGACATAAATCCTGGGCTGTCACCCTTCACAAGAAGATCTATGTGCCGTGAAATGGCATCAATCTCTTTGCCGAGCCAATCTTGATCTGTCTTTGAAAAGTCGCCAAGGACATGACCGGTAACACGTTCTTTGTGCCCAGGGTGACCAATACCCATGCGCAAGCGCCAGTATTCTTTACCAATGTGAGCATCTATTGACTTGATGCCATTGTGGCCACCAGATCCACCCGCTTTTTTGATGCGGAGCTTACCCGGTGCAAGATCAAGCTCGTCATAAAAGACAAAGACATCTTCGGGATCAATTTTGAAAAAGCGGATTGCTTCGCCAACAGCCCGACCAGATTCATTCATATAGGTTTCTGGCTTGAGAATTAGAACTTTTTCTGTACCGATCCTGCCTTCAGAAGTTTTGCCCTGAAAACGCGAACGCCAAGGCGAAAAATTATGGCGGTGGACAATATCGTCCACCGCCATAAAACCGATGTTGTGTCGGTTATTCTCGTATTTCTGACCTGGATTACCGAGACCTACAAACAATAGCATGTCAGTTTAACCTCTAGCTTCAGATCAAAAGAGAGATATCTTACTCTTCAGTAGCTGCTGCAGCTTCTTCTCCAGCAACTTCTTCTGCATCGCCTTCGTCATCAGCTTTCGCAGATTTAACAGAGCTAGGTACAGCAATCGTTGCAATTGTGAAGTCACGATCAGAGATTACTGGCTCTGTACCGTCTGGAAGTGTAACGGAAGAAATGTGAACGCTGTCACCCAGTTCAATACCAGCCATATCAACTTCGATATTTTCTGGAATATGATCTGCGCGGCAAGAAAGTTCGATGTCGTAACGTACAACGTTAAGAACGCCGCCCTGCTTAAGGCCGGGACAATTTTCTTCGTTGATAAAGTGTACAGGAATCATAACGTTTACGGACGTCTTCGCAGAAACGCGAAGGAAGTCAACGTGTTCAACCATGTCTGTTACGGGATGCAATTGAATGTCACGTGGAAGTGTACGCTCTTTTTTGCCATTAACTTCGATTTCCCAAAGACGGGTACCGAAATGACCAGAGTTGTACTCTTTCGTAATTGGACGTGGGTCCAAGTTAATCATAACAGGGTCTTTTTTTGCACCGTAGATGACGGCAGGAACCAGACCTGCACGACGAGCGGCACGAGCGGGCCCCTTGCCGGCTCTATCGCGAGCTGTTGCGCTCACTTTTGTGATATCACTCATTTTAGTCTCCAAAAGTAAAATGACAGCGGCAGAGCATTTGCTCCGCCGTTGCAGTAACTGACCAGCCTCCAGGGGTGCTGAGCCAGAGAATTCGCCCGTGTTGTATACGGACGAAAGCTATTCGTCAAATCAATCCGCAGTAATCAGCGGTATTCAGTCAAATAGACAGGATACTGATTGCTCATCACTTATACGGCGCATTGCTTCGCCCATAAGTGGAGCAACAGAAATCTGACGCATGTTGTGTGCAACACGAACAGCTTCTGTCGCTTGAATTGAATCTGTCGTTACAAGTTCTTCAAGTGGAGAAGCCGTAACACGTGCAACGGCACCGCCAGATAGAACACCATGAGAAATGTAAGCTGATACAGCTGTGGCGCCGGCATCTTTAAGAGCACCAGCAGCATTACAGAGGGTTCCAGCCGAATCCACGATGTCATCGATAAGAATACAACGTTGACCTTTTACATCGCCAATGATGTTCATAACTTCTGAAACGCCAGCTTTTTCACGACGTTTGTCGATGATTGCCAGATCAGCATCAAGGCGTTTGGCAATGGCTCTGGCTCGGACAACACCACCGACATCAGGCGATACAATGGTCAAAGGCCCTTTGGACATACGTTCCTGAATATCTTTTATGAAGACTGGTGCTGCAAAAAGATTATCAGTCGGAATGTCAAAGAAACCTTGAATCTGTCCTGCATGGAGATCCATGGTTAGAACGCGATCCGCGCCGGCAGTTTGAATTAGGTTCGCAACAAGCTTGGCCGAAATCGGTGTACGGGGGCTGGATTTACGATCCTGCCTCGCGTAGCCATAGTATGGCATTACGGCTGTTATACGGCTCGCTGAGCTGCGTTTTAAAGCATCTATCGTTACCAAGAGTTCCATAAGGTTGTCATTGGTGGGATAGGATGTCGGTTGAATAATAAATACATCTTCACCGCGCACGTTTTCATGGATCTCCACAAAAACTTCTTCATCAGAAAACCGTCGCACTGATGCTTTGGTCAGTGGTAGATTTAAATATGCAGAAATGGCCTCGGCCAATGGTCGGTTGCTGTTACCCGTTAAGATCTTCACGCCAAAATCCCCGGCTAGGCTGGACAAGCCATAACATATGACTTGTCGGCAGTTTTCATATTGGACGGGCGGAACTTAGCAATCTCAGTCTTTTCTGTAAACGCCCATAAAGATTCATTTCTTTGTTATTTCAGAACAGTTTGATTTTGAAGACTCTTTTGTTGCAGTAGGTCCTTGATTCCTATGGCTGTTCCCTCTGAAATTGCTTCCGAGGCAGGAATCAGTATTCGCGAAAGAGGAATGTTAGGTACCGGGTTCGTTTGGCTTATTTGCCCGATTTCTTCTCCGCTTGTACTATCTTCAAGAATCCAGAGTAAGGACAGTATTCCTTGTTCGGCTTGTTTCGAGAGTTCTATTTCCAAGCTGAGCTTGTAGGCAGAATCTTCTGTTGCCCTGCGGGTTAGATAGAGTTTTCTGAGCTGAAATGATGCTCTTAGTTCATTTTCCAGTATCTTCTTGGTTCTGTCGTCCAGGCGATCGGATAAAGAAAAAAGCTGAATGTGAACATAATCTGTAATTTGAGGCTGAGGGCCTGTTTCCTGATCAAGTTGCGAAATTTTGAGACTGACGTTTTGGGAGGCTCTTTTGATGATTTCCGCTAAAATAGGCTTTGAGTCTTTTTTTAGATGTATCGAGGGGATCGTTGTCCGTTCCTCTGACTCTATCAAAAATTGGTTAGGATTGGTAGTTTCTGCAACACCTATTTTTAGACTGATAACAACTTGATCTTCACTGATGGTTTCTGCCTCAAAGCTGCTGTAAAGGTGTAAACTGTTTGAGGCAAAAGCGTAGTTTGCTGCGGGTAGATTTTGATCTCTGAGAGCTTGGCTCAGATTATCCTGCGCCCAAATGGTTAGGTCTGTTAGCTCAATACCTGTTTCCTGTAATGCAAAAATTGGTGGTTCTACGGCAAGAGGGCGCGTGTTCTCTAATTTCAAAAGCGGATTACTATCTGGCTCCTGTGCCATGAAGGGACGCGGTAAGGGGCCGCAAGCCGTTATCAAGGCAATGAAAAGTAGAGGGAGAAGCTTTATCATATGATTGTGTTATGGGAAAAAAGCATGGATATCAGTGCCAGATAAGTAATCACATAAAGCTGCAAGTCGCGAGGATGCCGAGAATACACATTAAAAAGAAGAGAATAAGATGTGGCATCAGTTTGTTCCCTCCAGAGATATAATGGATATGCCCCTGCCATAGTCAGCTTCTTTTCTGTGGCAAGATCGGCGATAGCTGAAAAAGAGGCTCTCTTCAGCATAGGTATCATTCTTTGAAATAGACACCTGTTTTACACCGGATTTTTTCAATCTGTCCCCGACATACTGGCGAAGGTCAAAAAGAAATTTCCCTTCTCTCGGTGAGGGGATGAAGTAGGTCATGTTATCTTCGGTATCTTCAAAGAAGCGGTTTGCAAACTCAGCGCCAACTTCATAAGAGGCTTGCGCAATACAGGGGCCAATTGCCGTGTAGATATTTGATTTGGTTGCACCCAGGCTTTCCATTGCATCAATTGTACTGTCGGTTACTCCCTTGATTGCACCCTGCCAGCCTGCATGTGCTGCACCGACAATCTGGGCATCAGGGTCTACAAATAGAACAGGGGCGCAATCTGCGGTCATAATACCTAATGCGATCTCTGGCTGATCTGTTACCAAGGCATCGACCTGCGGGGCATCTTCGGGGCAATTCCACGGAGCTTTGACAATCTCCACATTTGCGGAATGAATCTGATAACCCGTGACAAGTTTTGCTTGTGGAGAACCCATGCGCTCAAGCGCAATGGCTCTGTTCTTCGTTACATTTTCATTCGCTTCATCTGCACCATACCCGCAGTTAAGCGACGCATAAAGATCTTGGCTGACACCATCCTGTCGAGTGAGAAAGCCATGTTTGATGCCCTTGTGTTGATCAAGTGCGGGGCTTTTTATCATGACGCTTCCTTTTGTTCTGGAAATGCAGCAGGTGTCAGTTGATCCGGGGGTGTGAGGGCCATCACTTTAAAGAGGTTTCCCATTTGACTGGGATCAGTCAAACGATGTTCGGCTGCAGTGATATCAATAGCCTGCTTATCATCTGCATTTAGACGTAACATTTCGGCGCGTTGTTCTATTCCAAGGCTTCGTAAAAAATCCCCTTGGCTTATTGTGCCATGGACAGAAGCCCCATTTGCTTCCGCTGATTTTTTTAGGGTGGGGAAATCAACAAAGGCTGAAAGGTCGGCTGTGCCGGGTTCCTGTAGGACATCGTGCTTTTTGTGATTGCGGACAGCTTGCAAACTCGGCTTTGCAGTTGGTATTGCCCAACCATAATCTACGAAAAGGCCTGCCCCGCCGTGTTTGACAATATGGTGAGATATTTGGGCCGAAACGTTAGCCGCTATAGATGAAAGTTCAACGACTGCACCCTCATGACTACCTACCAGCTCTTGAGGGATAATCGTTTCAATGGATTTTGAGGGAGGGGAAAGCGTAAAGACAAGACCTGTTTCATCTTCGTCCAAGGTGATTAATCGCTCGCACCAACCTTTGGGCGAACGTTCAAATTGACGAATAGGGAGGGCGTCAAAAAACTCATTGGCTATGAATATGCTGGGTCCATTGGGAAGGTCGGTTAAGTCATCATACCAACTGACATCATATCCACTGAGAGCTTCTTTTTGTTTTTTTCGAAGCTTTGGGCTGACTTCAATCAGGTGGATTTTTACCGCTTGATGAAAACCGGGCACCATTGCAGCGGCGCGCATGACATCGCTCATGAGCGTGCCGCGCCCTGGTCCCATCTCAATCAGGTGGATTTTAGTCGGGCCACCCATGTTGTACCAGGTATCTGCGCACCAAAAGCCGATGAGTTCACCGAACATTTGACTTATTTCAGGGGCGGTTATGAAATCTCCGTCTGTGCCAAAGGGCTCATTCGACATATAATACCCATGGGTTGGGGCAATAAGAACATCAGCCATATAGTCGGCAACAGTTATCGCACCTTCGAGTTTTATGCGCCGGCGAAAGCTTTCAAAAAGTGACTTTTTATCTGGTGCTGTACTCATTTTTTATTCGATGAAGCTTTCTTTTTTGCTGCCTTATCCGCTTCTTTAGGGGAAATGTCTTCAGGTTTGAACTCTGGCCCAGTTGGTTGGAAAGGTTGGCGAAGAGCGAAAGCAACAAGACCAATGCCGATTAGTATCATGGGAGAGGATAAAAGCTGACCAATTGTTATTTCAGCAAAGAGAAAGCCGATATGGGCATCTGGTTCTCTAAAAAATTCGACAACTGTTCGTGAGAGGCCGTATCCAACCAAGAACAATCCCGCTGTGAGTCCCCGGCGACGAAGACCGCCAGCGCGGGCAACAAGATAGAGAATTAAAAGTAAGGTAAGCCCCTCAAGGCCCGCTTCATAAAGTTGGCTTGGGTGACGAGGTAGAGGCCCCCCGTTCGGAAACACCATACCAATTTCAGCGGTCGTAACGCGCCCAAAAAGCTCGCCATTGATAAAGTTTGCCAGACGGCCAAAGAACAGACCGATTGGTGTCGCACAGGCAATAATATCGGCAAGGGCAAGGAAATGTACTTTTTCTTTCCGCGCGAACAGTACCATTGCCGTGATGACGCCGAGCAGACCGCCATGAAAGCTCATCCCGCCTTGCCAAACGGCAAAGATTTCAAGCGGATTATAGAGGAAGTATGTGAAGTTATAGAAAAGAACGTAACCTAACCTGCCCCCAAGAATGATCCCGAGTGTTGCCCAGACGATAAAATCATCCATGGCAATTGGCCGTAATTGCCTTGGGGCCTGAAAGCAGAGCCAGCGGCAATAGCGCCAGCCAAGAATGATACCGAATATATAAGCGAGCGAATACCAGCGGATTGCCAAGGGACCCAAGCTGATTGCGATGGGGTCTATTTCTGGATAGGTGAGAGCCGCGAAGACCAGTTCTTGTGTCATTTGTAGGCGTCTTCCTGTGCAAGAAATTCTGTGACGTACCGCTGAACGCCTTCTTCTAGCGATGTGAAGGGATGATCGTACCCGGCTTCTTTAAGTTTACTCATGCGAGCTTCGGTAAAGTATTGGTACTTATCGCGAATATTTTCAGGCGTTGGGACATATTTTATATTTTCATTACGGCCCATGGCCGAAAATACAGCCCGGGCCAAATCTACAAAAGATCTTGCCTGACCCGTTCCAACATTAAACAAGCCGCTTGCTGTTGGGTTGTCTTTTAACCACATCATGACCCGAACACAGTCTTCCACAGCAATAAAATCACGCAATTGGCCGCCATCAGAATAGTCTGGGTGGTGTGATTGAAACAGCTTTGCAGCTTCTCCGGACGTGACTTGATTAAAAAGATGGAAAGCAACGCTTGCTTGCCCACCTTTATGGTATTCGTTTGGACCGTAGACGTTAAAAAACTTAAGACCAGCCCATTGTGGTGGTTGCGGGTTTTTATTCGCCACACGGCGGGCAACCCAGCGATCAAAGAGCTGCTTACTCCAACCATAGCCGTTCAGGGGCTGGAGTTTGGCCAGATGCGCGATATCTTCTTCGTCATCAAAACCGTGTTCTCCGCCGCCATAGGTCGCTGCTGATGACGCATATATATAAGGCACGCTATGTTTTGCGCAGACATGCCAAAGATCTTTACTGAGTTTAAAGTTGTTTTCCATAAGAGCATCACCGTCGGTTTCGGTCGTCGCCGAAATGGCTCCCATATGAAAAACACCTTCGAGCTTATCAGCATTTTCAGCTAAAAACGCAGGTAGTGCTTCGGGCTTTATAATATCTTCAAGCTCATGTTTTGCCAGATTACGCCATTTGTCGTCATGACCAAGCCAGTCGCTGACGACAACGGATTTACCTTGTTCGACAAGGGATGCAACGAGGTTTGAACCAATAAAACCAGCGCCGCCAGTAACGAGAAACATGCTTGAAGCCTTTCGTGATATATCTTCTGCCTCCCTATATATGCTTTTGAGAAGGCATAGAGAAGCTTTTGCATCGATATTTTAAGTATATTTTTTGATAACTTTGTTTAAAGGATAATGAACAAGGTTGAAGCCGGGCGATCAAAGAGCCATATTAGGCTCAAATAAAGTCAAAAATGTGAGTCGTTTTGAGGTCTTTTGACCTGACTTACAGTATGAAAGGCAGAAACATGCAAACTCAAAATCGTATCCTTGATGATCTGGCCAAAGTTGCTAGTAGCGCTATGGGGGCGGCCGCTGGAATGAGAGGGGAAGTCGAAGCGCGGATTCGTGAACAGTTTGAACGCATTATCTCTCAAATGGATGTTGTGCCCCGCGAAGAATTTGATGTCATGAAAGCCGTTGCTGTCAAGGCACGGGAAGAAAGTGAAGATCTGGCCGAAAAGGTTACGGCACTGGAAGCTCGGTTGGCAAAGTTGGAAGGGGCGGCAAAAACGCCCCCCAAATCGACGACAGCTAAAAAGGCTGCCCCTAAGAAATCTGATTAACTTCATCGTTATCTAGAATTCTTAGGCTAGAATTTCCCTGATTCTGAATTTCCCTAGGTCTGAAACTCATGGATCTGGAATAAATATATTTCTGAGTAATCTGTGAGTTCGATTATAGTATGACAAAAGCCCGGACAATGTTCGGGCTTTTATTTTATCTTTTTTCTTGATCCCAAGATTCGTTCTGTGTCACACTATATTTGGTAGTATTCTGTCACATTAATTCAATATATGGATTGTGGCGGTAGCTATTGTATCTTGCTCAACTATACTTAGTGAGGGGTTAGTGCAATGAACTCAGAAACTACGAATGAGCGACTACCTTTCAATCCCATTGATGCTATCGAAGAGTGGATCCTAGATTATAACTGGGATTTCGAGCGCGAGAGTGATTTCGAGCTGTTAGCTGTGATTGAAGGACATTGGGGGCCTCTTCATCTTCATTTTCAATGGCAAAGTGAATTACAGGCGATGTTTTTTGCCTGTCATGGTGAAGTTATTATCCCGCAGTTGGCCAAAAGTCGTATTTGCGAGTTGTTGATTTCTGTCAACAATCAATTATGGCTTGGGCATTTTGATCTCGTACCTGAAACTGGGGGGCCTGCGTATCGACATACAGTACCGCTAAGAGGCCAAGATGGTTTCTCTCAGGATCAAACTGAAGATCTGGTCGCGACCGCAGTTGCAGAGTGGGATCGTCTTATCCCTGCGATCCAGTTGGTATCCTCTGGGGGGGATTCCGAACTAAATGCCGTAGATCTTGCCTTGATGGATACGGCAGGAGAAGCGTAGAGTTCTATTCGTAAAGTTTATGGAATAGGACGCTTAAATATGCTTAACGATGGTACCTTGCTGCTTGTTGGTTGTGGCAAGATGGGTGGCGCAATGCTGCAAGGGTGGTTGGACCGTGGCCTGGTTGGATCTCAAGTCGCTATCATTGATCCTTCGGCAAAGGCCGCTTACATGCAGCCCTTTGTCAAACAGGGGGTTCAGGCTGTTGAGACGCTTGAAGAACTTAGTGGATCCTTCAGCCCAGATTATATCCTTTTTGCTGTTAAACCACAGATGATCAACGCGACAATTACGAGCTATCATCCCTATGCAGAACAGGGAGCTGTAATCCTTTCGGTTATTGCCGGAAAACAAATTTCATTTTTTGAGAAACATTTAGGTGCTGATACTGCTATCGTGCGGACGATGCCAAATACGCCAGCCGCCGTTTCGCGCGGGATGACAGTGCTTTATGCAAATCAGAATGTTAGTAAAGAGCAGGCTAAAGTTTGTGAAGAACTTATGGCCGCCGTTGGCGAGACCGCTTGGCTTGAGGATGAAAGCCAGATTGATGCCGTTACAGGGGTTTCAGGTAGCGGACCGGCCTATATTTTTTATCTCGCAGAATGCCTAGCACAAGCTGGTGTCGATGCGGGATTACCAAATGATTTGGCACGTAAACTCGCGGATACAACTGTATCTGGCGCAGGAGAACTTCTCAGGCTTTCTAATGATAGTCCTAGTCAGTTACGTATCAATGTCACCAGCCCGAACGGCACAACTCAAGCGGGCCTGAATGTTCTTATGGCTGATGATGGTTTACAACCTGTGATGAGCAAGACTGTAGCGGCTGCTGCAAAAAGAAGTAAAGAGCTGTCTTGAACATTGAAACCTGCCTTTGAGTTCAGGGTTTGCGCTTAGGTCAGTTGCCTTTTAATTTTATCTTTCTTCCCTATATATTAGACGTATCTTCATTGTGGGGAGAGTAGTGATGAAAAAATCAGAAATACCCCAACATATCGTTTCGACAGCGATGTCTTTAGCTGTCGAAACGGGGTGGGCCACGTTATCTCTTGCTGAAATCGCAGTTGCCTCAAAAGTATCGCTATCTGATCTGCATCAGATTTTTCCCTCGAAGAGCTCTATATTGCGGTTTATATCTGAACAGGCAGATCAGGGTGTTCTCGACGAATGCGATACCGACGACCTGCGGCAGCCCGCGAAAGATAGGTTGTTTGAGATTTGTATGAACAGGTTTGATGCACTGGCGCCTTTCAAAGAAGGCATCAAAGCTATTGCCAAAGATAGCCGTAGAGATCCGGTGGCAGCACTGTTGTTCCTTTGTAACCTTCGGCGCTCAATGCCTTTGATGTTGGAAGCCGCGGGGATATCGACATCAGGGATCAGAGGCGTCGTGAGGGTGAAAGCCTTTTCAATCGCCTATCTTGCTGCCCTTCAATCCTGGTTACATGACGACAGCGACGACTTGGGCAAAACGATGGTCAAACTAGATAAAGTTCTGGGGCGGCTGGATATGATGGCGCGACGTTGTACAAGGTCGGGCGTTCTGAGGAATAAAGAGAAAGCGGCCTAGTATTTTTTACTGAGTCTTTCTTGCCTTTCAATGCGTTGCGTATAATTATTTCTCTCCATCTATTGAGGGAATAAGTTGTATGAGTAACGAATTGACATTTGATGATTTTCTTAAAGTTGATATTCGGGCCGGGACTGTTGTCGATGCCCAGCCTTATCCAGAGGCTCGTCGGCCAGCGATCAAGCTTTGGGTCGATTTTGGGGATGAGATCGGTGTTCGTAAATCATCTGCTCAAATCACAGATCACTATATGCCAGAAACGCTCATTGGGCGGCAGGTTATGGCTGTCGTAAACTTTCCTCCGCGCCAGATAGGTAAATTTATGTCAGAAATTCTTGTGCTGGGAGCTTCTGATGACAAGGGAGGCATTGTTTTGCTCGCCCCCGATCACAAGGTGCCAAACGGTAGCCGAATGCACTAAGCATTGTCCTGCTGTGAGCAAAAAAGAAAACGGGCTTAAAATGGAAGAGAAATTCTGGCCCGTAGTCCACCACCGGGAGCGTCTTCCAAGGAAAGATCACCGCCGTGGTTACTAATAATGTCGTTGGCGATAGAGAGGCCTAAGCCAACACCGCCTGTTGCCTGATTTCGGGACTGTTCCAGACGAAAGAAGGGCTTGAGAACATCTCTCCTGTGTTCTTCTGGAATTCCCGGGCCGTCATCATCAATTGTTATTTCCAGAAGCTCGTCCGCATCTTTTGATCTTTTCCGGACACAAACCATAACGTGGCTTCCGTAACGTTGTGCGTTTGTGACAAGATTGCTGATGGCGCGTTTAAAGTTTTCTTGGCGGAGCTGAATATTGATTTCCTGTTCAATATGCAGATCGATGGGGTTGTTGCTAAAACTCAGCTGTTGCATCAGTCCTTTTAGAAGGGCAGATACATTACATGAGGCCGTTTGTTCGTGTCCTTCGCCTCTTGCAAAGGCAAGGTAGCCTTCGATCATTTTTTCCATTTCGGCAACGTCGGTCTGAAGGTTCTTTGTATCTTCTGATTGCCCGGTCATAGCCAACTGTAACTTCATTCTGGTAAGTGGGGTTCGTAGATCATGGCTGACACCGGCCAACATCGCCATGCGATGTTCCACTTGCCGTTTTATTCGCGACCTCATTCGAATAAAGGCCCCTGATGCCTGTCTGACTTCTGTTGCTCCTTCGGGCTTAAAGCCTTTAACGTCTCTGCCTTTGCCAAAGCTTTCCGCGGCCCGGGCAAGGCGCTGTATCGGCCGAACCTGATTTCGCATAAAGATCACGGCAACACCAAAGGTTATGACAGATGATCCAACCATCCACAGAATCACAAGATAAGTTGTCGATGAGAAAAGGCGTTTACTTGGCACGAGGACCAATAATACTGCGTTTTCAATCTCGATCTGTATTTTCACCTGATCAACTAGACTTGTTGTATCTATGTCGTATCGATAATTTTCATTCAGGTTTTTAAGAAGTTGATCGTGAATAGCCTGATCAAGTCGGCGTTCTAAAACTGACCAGCCAGGTTTCCAATTGACTGGTGGTAGTTCGATACCTTGATGCAGCGTGAGGGATAGCCCTGCAGTTTTTTGCATAAGCTGAAAAATATTCGCTTTGTCGTAGGGTGTTTCTGCTTCTTTCAATAGAAGGATAGAGGTTGCGATATCACCTGCAATGCCTTGTGCCAGACGTTTCGTTACTGTTTCGTAGTGCCGATCATAAAACACCCAGACCGAAATGGCCTGAACAAGTAGAAGCGGTGTAACAATAATGATTAAAGAACGCCCAAGAAGTGATTTGGGAAGATACCGCTTTAAAAAGAAGGGGCGTTTCTTTTTTTGGGGAAGCGCGTCTTCTTCATCCATATATGATTCTTTGGCGGGCGTACTGGTCATTTAATCCGTTTTCAAAATGTATCCGACACCGCGGATTGTTTGAAGAAACCTCGGGTATTTCGGATCTTGTTCTATTTTTCGCCGTAAGCGGGTTACTTGAACATCGACACTTCGTGTATTGGCAAGTTCGGATCCATCCTCGATAAGCTCATCGCGACCCACAGCTATCCCGGCTTGCTGGGCCAAGGTTTTTAGAAGAGCCGCCTCGACGTCTGTTAGGTGGATGTACTCGTCATTGTTCCACAGCTGAGATTTCCGAACATCAAACCTGAACGATCCAAAAATAACATTTTCTGTCGGGAGTTCTGTGGCCGGCGCAGCGGTTTGTATGCGTTTTAGAATTGCATTTATGCGCAGAACAAGTTCCCTCGGCTCAAAAGGTTTGGAAAGATAGTCGTCGGCCCCGACTTCAAGTCCGCTAATTCTATCGTTTGTTTCGCCCATTGCGGTCAAGAGAAGTATCGGGACATCATCCTTTTTCCTGAGGGATTTTGTAAGTTCTAACCCACTTTCCCCCGGCATCATGATGTCCAGTATCAAGAGGTCGAATGATAAAGATGCCAGCTTTGATCGGGCTTCTTCTGCGCTAGAGGCTGCGGTGACCATAAAACCTTGATCCGTCAGGAATTTCTGAAGGAGCTCCCGAAGCCGGGTGTCGTCATCTACGACCAATAAATGTGGGTTAAAATCATTCATGTATTACAGTATAGCGCGTCGAAATTGTATTCACAGATCTTAATTTGAAGCCAAGTGTATATTGAGATTGAATTATTGTGCAGTCTTTTAGCGTCGGCTAGATGGACGCTTTGGTTTTGGGGTGAAACGGGGACGGTCACTTTCTTCCATCATATTCATTAGAACTGATCTGAATCCAGCAACAGCTTCTGCACCGGATTCTTTATAAGCTTTGACGATCCGTTGCCGCTGGACATTAAAAAGCTTTTCGTCCAATTCAGTCCCTTTTTCCGTCAGTTCAAGAAGTCGTTGCCGTCGGTCTATTTCCCCCGGGGTCTGCTTGATGAAACCTTCTGCCACCAGTTGAGAAAGGACGCGAGACAATGATTGCTTCGTAATTTGAAGAATCGAGAGCAGTTCACTAACGGTTATGCCGGGGTTGCGACCAACAAAATGTATTACCCTGTGGTGAGCACGCCCAAAGCCATATTCTGCAAGTAGTTCATCGGGCTCCCCTGTGAAATCTCTATATGCAAAAAACAGCAATTCAATTGCCTGCATGATTTCATCTGTACGAAGAAAAAGGGGATTAGGTTCGGATTTTATGTCAGTCATGTTGACTTATCTATCGAATTAGTATTATCTGTTTTTCAATGCGAACAGTCGAAAGTGTCAATTGTTCGCACTTAATCGTAATAATATTACGTTTCTTCCTTTGCTTTACTCAGCGGTGTTGCGAACAAGTAGTGGAAACAACGTAAAAAATGAACTTTATACCACCTTTAACACGAAAGCTATGGCTATGCTTCCATTTGATGATCGCGACGGTTCTATCTGGTACAACGGTGAAATTATTCCTTGGCGGGATGCCAAAGTTCATATTCTAAGCCATGGCCTTCATTATGGTAGCAGCGTCTTTGAGGGGGAGCGTTCTTATAATGGCCGCATCTTCAAACGGCAGGAGCATCATGAACGCCTGATCAATTCAGGAAAACTTCTCGGATTTGATATTCCTTATACCGTTGAAGAGCTTCATCAAGCTGCGCAAGAAGTCATGGATACCAATAATATTGTTGATGGCTACTTCCGTCCTGTTGCATGGCGCGGAAGTGAGATGATGGCTGTTTCAGCCCAAAAATCCCGGATACATGTCGCAATTGCAGCCTGGGAGTGGCCATCTTATTTCTCTCCTGAAGATCGTCTGAAAGGTATTCGTCTGGATTTTGCAGAGTGGCGTCGTCCTGATCCGGTTACCGCACCTGTTCATTCCAAAGCTGCTGGCCTTTATATGATTGCAACGCTCTCAAAGCATGCTGCAGAAGAAAAGGGGTACAATGATGCCTTGATGCTTGATTATCGGGGACAGATAGCCGAGGCAACAGGGGCTAATGTTTTTTTGGTACAGGATGGGAAAATTCATACACCAATACCAGATTGTTTCCTTGATGGGATTACGCGACGTACCGTGATCGATCTGGCAAAGCAAAAAGGCTATGACGTTATTGAGCGCGCTATTATGCCGGAAGAGTTGGCGAAAACGCAGGAGGTCTTTTTGACCGGTACGGCGGTTGAAGTGACGCCTGTTTCTGAAATTGGCGGCTATAAATTTACGCCGGGGGATGTCACAAAGGATCTTTTACTGGCTTATGATCAATTGGTTCGTGAGCCTACTGTATAAATCTATCTGATTGACCCTAAAAAACAGTACTGCGCTTCATTGGCGCGGTGCTGTTTTTTGTTACCTAGGTTGAGAATTTATGTCTCTATCCAGCGAGATGCTGCTGTGTCATCACTATCACGAGCATCAACCCATTTGCCACCTTCGGATGTTTCTTCTAATTTCCAAAAGGGGGCTTTTGTCTTCAGATAATCCATCAAAAACTCGCAACTTTCAAAAGCTGCTTTACGATGTTTGCTACAGGTGATGACCAAGACAATCTGCTCACCGGGTTCCATGCGTCCATAACGATGAATGATCAGGCTCGCATCAAGTTCCCAACGACGATTTGCTTCGGCCTCTATTTCAGCAAGCATTTTCTCTGTCATTCCGGGATAATGCTCAAGAGTCATGGCCGAAATCTCTTCGTTGCTGGCAATATCCCTGACAAGGCCGAGAAAAGAAGCAACACCTCCAATAGCATGATTCTCTTGGGTTAGATTTTTAATCTCTTGCCCAACATCGAAGTCTTCTTCTTGTACTTTGATCATACTATCCACCCGTTACCGGCGGAAAGAGTGCGACTTCATCATCCGGTTTAATTACGTGTTCTGGATCTGCGTATTCCTGATTGATGGCAATCCGAAGCAGGTCTCTTTTTTCAAGGGCAGAAGAATAGTTCTCGCCAAGAGAAGGCATCCAATCAAGTAGGTCGCTCACTGTTTTAACAGTTTCTGGCGGTGTAATCTCTTCGGTGGATTTGCCGATAGTAGTTCTTAACCATGCAAAATAGAGAATTTTCATAACGCGATCTCGTTAAAAGGCAAGTAGGAGATTGTGTCTCCGGGTTTGATAGATAATAGGTCTTCATCAAGAACGGCAAAACCATCTGAATGGCAGACTGATGAAAGAATGCCAGCGCCCTCTTTGGGATATTTATGTGCTTCCCAATGGCCTTCAAGGTTTTCTTTCAGATGAACCCGCACCCATTCTTTGCGATCCTTCTTTTTTTTATGAGAAAAAGCCGCAATAACAGGGAAGGTTTTGGGGGGCGTATTTTCTGCTCCGGACAACAGGTTGATCAAAGGGCGAACAAAGTTCGAGAAGGTGACTATGACAGCCACAGGGTTTCCGGGAAGCCCGACAAATGCCGTTGATCCTATTTGTCCAAGAGCAACTGGCCTGCCGGGTTTGATCGCCAACCGCCAGGCGTGGAGTGAGCCCAAAGATTCGACAACTTGCTTTACATGATCTTCCTCCCCCACAGAGACACCGCCTGATGTCAGCACAAGGTCATAGCGGTTCACTGTGCTTTCCAAGGCTTTGTGGATCAGGTCGGCTTTATCCGGAAGTATGCCAAGATCGGTTACGTTGCAGCCAAGATTTTTTAACAAGCCGTTTATTGTATAGCGATTTGAATCATAAACCTGACCGCTGTCTAATGGCGTGCCGGGATTTCTAAGCTCATCCCCCGTCGAGAAAAAGGCAACGCGAAGTAATTTGTGGACCTTGATTTTTGATATGCCAACCGCAGAGATAAGGCCCATGTCTTGGGGGCGTATTGTGCGACCGGCATGAAGAATGACAGAGCTTTTTTCGACATCTTCGCCCGCAAAACGCCTGTTCGATCCCGGCTTGATACCAAGGGGTATTGAGACTTCATCGGTTCCCACAAGGCGACAGTCTTCCTGCATCAGTACTGTATCTGCACCCAGCGGCATAGGGGCACCTGTAAAAATTCTTGCTGCGGTGCCTTTGCGAAGTGTTTCCCGAACGTGACTTCCGGCAGTTATCCGATCACTGATTGGTA
>NZ_CAKZMP010000352.1 GCF_937128705.1 uncultured Kiloniella sp.
GATTGAGCAAAGATTGCTGTGGCTTTCGCACTGGATGATCCACAATGCCAATCATCTGCGCGCTAAGGAAGATGGTATCAAAGTCGGCGGACATCAGGCGTCTTCAGCCTCTATGGTGTCGATTATGACGGCGCTTTATTTCTCTGCTCTGAAACCCGAAGACCGTGTGGCTGTTAAACCTCATGCATCACCAATTTTCCATGCCATGCAGTATCTCATGGGTAATCAAACCTTGGAAAAGATGCAAAATTTCAGGGGTTACAAAGGTGTACAGTCTTACCCTTCACGAACAAAAGATATCGATGATGTTGATTTCTCTACGGGCTCAGTTGGCTTAGGTGTTGCGATAACATCTTTTGCGTCTCTGGTTCAGGATTACATTCAGGCAAAGTCATGGGGACAAGATCTTTCGCTTGGGCGCATGGTTGCCCTTGTCGGGGATGCGGAACTGGATGAAGGTAATATATACGAAACCCTGCAAGAGGGGTGGAAAAACGATCTGCGTAATACTTGGTGGATTATTGACTATAACCGCCAGTCACTTGACGGTATCGTGCGCGAAGGATTGTTTCAACGCATAGAGCAAATTTTTGACGCCTTTGGATGGGATGTTGTCCGGGTTAAATATGGTCACTTACAGCGCGCAGCCTTTGAAGAACCGGGCGGGGAGAAGCTAAAAGACTGGATCGATAACTGTCCGAATCAGCTTTATTCTGCCTTGACCTATATGGGGGGTAAAGTTTGGCGCGAACGTCTGATGGATGCCTTGGGCGATCAGGGAGATGTGACGGCTTTAATTAACAAGCGCAGCGATGATGAGCTTGCCGAGTTGATGGAAAATCTGGGCGGTAACTGCGTTCAGACCATGGCAGAAACATTCGATGCTATTGATCATGACAGACCTGTTTGCTTCTTGGCCTATACCATCAAAGGATGGGGCACACCGATTGCCGGTCATAAGGACAACCACGGTGGCTTGATGAACAAGCCTCAAATGGCTGAATGGCAAGCTCATATGGGGGTGTCAGAAGGGCAGGAGTGGGAAAAATTTGCTGCCGTTGCTGATGTAAAGGGATTACAAGAATTTCTGGATAAAACGCCTTTCTTTGCCAAGGGGACGCGGCGCTATTCTGATGCGGTTGTCGAGGTTCCAAAAATTGAGTTGGCAAGCGATCGCGAAATTTCGACTCAGATGGGCTTTGGTAAGATCCTGGATGATCTGTCCAAAGGAAGTTCTGATCTTGCGCAGCGTATTGTAACCACATCACCGGATGTGACGGGAACAACAAATCTCGGCCCGTGGGTCAACCGTCGGAAACTCTTTGCCCGGAGCGAACAGAGCGATACCTTTATTAACGAGAAAATTCCCTCAACAGCGAAATGGGAATTCACCCCCGAAGGTCAGCATATCGAACTCGGTATTGCTGAAATGAACCTCTTTCTGCTTCTTGGTGCTGCGGGCTTGTCGCATTCTCTGTATGGTAAGCGCTTGTTACCAATCGGGACTGTTTATGATCCCTTTGTCGCCAGAGGTTTGGATGCGCTGAACTATGCCTGTTATCAGGATGCGCGTTTCATGATTGTTGGCACGCCATCAGGTATCACTCTGGCACCGGAAGGCGGGGCGCATCAATCTATTGGGTCGCCGCTGATTGGTATGTCTCAGGATGGTTTGGCTGCGTTTGAGCCTGCTTTTGTGGATGAGTTGGCAATCATCATGCAGTGGTCTTTTGATTATATGCAGCGTGATGGCGAAGGTGAGCCAAACGAACGCACCTGGCTTCGGGATGAAACAGGAGGATCTGTTTATCTGCGGTTGACCACGAACCCGTTGGAACAGCCAGGGCAAAGATCAAATGCAGACTTTGAGCAGGGCGTTATTGATGGGGCTTATTGGATGCGTAAACCGGGCCCCAACTGTGAGTTGGTGATTGTTTATCAAGGTGCCGTTGCTAATGAAGCCATTGATGCAGCAGGTAAATTGGCGCAACACAATCGTGATGTCGGTGTTCTTGCGGTGACGTCAGCTGATCGTTTGAACGCGGGATGGACTGCGGCGCAACGTGATCGCAGTCGCGGCAATCGTCAGGCCACTAGTCATGTTGAGCAGCTATTCTCTCGTTTGCCAAAGCATTGTGTTGTTCTTACTGTGATTGATGGCCACCCGGCAACACTGTCATGGCTTGGGGCTGTTGGCGGGCATCGCACAATTCCCCTTGGTGTTGAGCACTTCGGTCAGACAGGCACGATTGGCGATCTGTATCGTCACTTTGGTCTGGATTCAGAATCAATTGCCAAATCTGCAAATAACGCCTTGCAAACGCCCTATGAAATAGCGTCATAAAGTATGCAGTTTGTATGTTGATGGCTTTTGTAATAGGCCATTTCATCCAAATAAAAACAAGCCGAGGCAATATTACTTGCCTCGGCTTGTTTGGTTCTACGGTCTAGCTTAAGGGCTACACCAAATCGGGCATACCTTCGCTGAACGGAAGTTTGGTTACCATCTTGCCTTTCGCAGCAAATATTGCGTTCGCCACGGCGGGACCAATCGGCGGGACACCGGGCTCGCCAACACCAGTTGGTGCAGCTTCACTTGGAACAATGTAAACATCCACTTCCGGCATGTCTGTCAGGCGAAGAGGCTCGTAGTCATGGAAATTTGATTGATCAACAATACCCTCATCCAGGGTGACGGCATTGCGAAGAACGGCACCTAAACCAAAGCCGATCCCGCCTTCCATCTGTGCTTTGACAACGTCAGGATTGACCACTATCCCGCAATCTACAGCACACCAAACCTTTTCAACTTGTAAAACGCCGTCTTCATCAAAGCTGATTTCGGCGATTTGTGCGACCACAGAACTGAAACTTTCGTGAACTGCAACACCGCGATATCGTCCCTCGGTAATTGGTGAGCCCCAATTTGCTTTTTCTGCCACCAGATTAAGTGTTGCCAGATGGCGAGGGTGGTCCTTCAGCATTGAACGGCGGAAATCAACGGGATCTTTTCCTGCTTTACTTGCCAGTTGATCAATAAAGGTTTCCGTTGAATAGGCGGTGTGTGTAGAGCCGACGGAACGCCACCAGAGAACAGGTACCTTTACATCCGTTGTGGTTAGATCCACAGATATATTTGGTATGTCATAAGGCAGGTTTACAGCACCTTCCACTGATGTTGCATCTACTCCATCTTTTACCAGAAAGCCTTCGAACGCGGTTCCTGCGACGATGGATTGTCCGACGATTGAATGCTGCCATCCCGTGATATTCCCTTGATCATCAAGCCCGGCTTTGAGTTTGTGGTGATAGGCTGGTCGATATCTTCCACCTTGAATGTCGTCTTCCCGGGTCCATACCAATTTAACAGGTACGTTACCTTTACTCGCTTTGACGATCATTGCTGCTTCTGAAACCATATCGGAATCAGATGTTGCGCGACGACCAAAGCTACCACCAGCAAGTTGGGTATGAATTTTGACCTGTTCAGGATTTAGCCCAAGGATGGTCGCAACAGTATGTTGATCACCCGTTGGGATTTGTGATCCAGTCCAGACCTCGGCACCTTGATCGGTTTGCTCAATCACACAATCCAATGTTTCCATTGGCGCGTGAGCGAGATATGGAAAGTCATAACTGACTTCAAGTGTATGTTTGGCTTCTGCAATAGCCGTTGTTGCATCCCCGTCATAACGAGCAGGTAAGCCTGGTGTTTTGGCTAACTCACGGTACTCAGCCATGATCTGTTCTGAACCCCGCATTTCTGCTTGGCTGTCATCCCAATCAACTGTGATTGCGTCACGCGCTTTTATAGCTGCCCATGTATTCTTAGCCATGATGGCAACACCGCGTGGTGTTTTAACAGATCCGACATAGCCTTTAATACCTTTTGCGTCCGTATCATCAAAAGACTTAACCAGTCCGCCAAATCGTGGTGGTCGCTTTACAACCGCGATAACCATTCCGGGCCGGCTTATGTCCAGCGTGTATATCGCGGTACCATTGGTTTTGGGTGCAATATCTTTACGATTGACATTACGCCCGATGAGTTTGAATTGGTCGGGTGTTTTTAGCTGAACTTTTTCCGGGACTTGTTGTTGAGACGCTTTTTCAGATAGTGCGCCAAAGGTTTGTTCCTTTGATGATTTCTCATGTCTTACAACGCCGTCAGAAACCGTGATTTCTGATACAGGAACATTCCATTCTGCACTCGCGGCCTGTACCAACAAAGCACGGGCCTTGGCGCCAGCCTCACGAAGCTGCGTCCATGAATTCGCGATGGCTGTTGATCCGCCCGTTCCCTGATAGGGCCCCCAAAAGAGATTGTTATATTTACTTGCATCCGCGGGGGCAGATTCAATGCGGATTTGATCCCAACTTGCGTCAAGTTCATCGGCAAGGATTGTGGCTAAACCAGTGTGGCTACCTTGTCCGAATTCGATGTGTTTTGCGATAACAGTGACCAGATTATCCGTACCAATGCGAACAAATGCGTTTGGAGAAAATTGTTGACCCGGGACGGCCGCAACAACACCTTTACCTGTTATGTGGAAGCCAATAAGCAACCCGGTGGTTACGCCAGCACCTTTAAGGAACGTACGGCGGCTTGAAGCTAGTGTTTTTGTTGTTGTCATGTTCTTAAGCCTCCATCAGATCAGAAGCGTGATGAATGGCTTTTCTGATCCGGACATAGGTCGCACAACGACAAACATTGCCGTTCATGGCTTCATCGATTTCTTCGTTGCTTGGTTTGGGGTTTTGGGCGAGCAATGAGGTTGCCGACATAATTTGACCCGATTGACAGTAACCACATTGGGGAACTTCAATTTCTTCCCAAGCCGTCTGAATGGCTTTTGCTGCTTTTCCGTCAATGCCTTCAATCGTCGTAATATTAAGGTCGGCAGCATCACTAACAAGTGTTTGGCATGATCTTACAGGTTCGCCATCAAGGTGGACCGTACAGGCACCGCATAGTCCTGCGCCGCAGCCAAATTTTGTTCCTGTAAGTCCGATTTCGTCACGGATCACCCACAATAAAGGGGTGTCGGGATCGACGTCTACTGATCTTTGCTCATTGTTTAATGTGAAAGTAATCATGGTTAAGTTCCTGACAAGTTCTATGTTTATGGCCTTATTCTTACGTATGGCTGTGACATGAAAATAGAAACGATCAGGGGATTATAACAGATCCGTTCTTGGGATAGTTTATAAAGATCTTGGGGTGTTTTGGTGTTTTAGGTCTGATTTAAACCTTAACGCCTCTATATTTTGCGGGGGTAATACCTGTTAACCGCCGGAACGTTTGAGTGAAATTACTCTGGCTGTTGTATCCGACTTGATATGCAATTTCCGCTGTCGAATCCCTTGATGTCATCAAAAGAGATTTAGCTTTTTCAATTCTTCTTTCTGCAAGAAAGCGGTGTGGCGGCAGTTCTGTTAAGTCTTTAAACATTTTTGCGAAATGATAACGGCTCATTGTTGCAACATTGGCAAGCTCATCAAGCGTTATCTGCTTCTCTAGATTATCTTCGATATATTCAATGACACGATTTAGACGGGGATCGCGATGTTGAGTTGTAGTATCTTCGATGCGAGCATAGGCGCGATAAAGATGAGAGGCCAAAGCGAGTGTCATGGTGTCTCGATAAAGGGCAGAATAAGCATCATCTTCTTGACTGGAATCATACAGATTCAAAATCAGTTGGAGGATTGTTGGGTCTTCTAAACAGCATACAGGAAGATCAGGAATGGCTTGCCCTTCTGGCAGTACATCGCGCAATGTTTGCAGGGGGAGAATAAGACGCAAGCTTCGCGAAGATGTCTCGTAGCCACAATGAATATTAATACCCGAGGGCACCATCCATCCTGTTCCAGTATTGTATTGCGCTAGATTGCCTGATCGATATCTTTTACTAACGGGTGCAAGTGCATAATTCAGGGTTAATTCACTCGTAGAGAGAACACAGTCGCCAGGTGCAATATCGTTAATTTCAATTGTTCCTGTTCGCCATGAGTTTGATAACGAACCCAGCGTTTCCAGCTTCTCAACTAATCCTGTGTTTAACATCAATCTACTCCCCAAGCCGTTCTTCTAAATAGGTATGAGAAAAGGAAACCACAACTTTCTATCTATTAATTATTTTTGCTTTTCAATATTTTCATAGCAATACAATAGTATGATCATGTATGCAGTGAAGAAATCACGCTCTAAACCTTGGAATGAAAACAGCAATGACAACTAAACAGGTGAAACTTTTAATATCAGGGCGTGTCCAGGGCGTCTGGTACCGTAGATGGACGGTTGATGTAGCTCAAAAGCTGGGTCTTGCTGGGTGGGTTCGAAATTTGCCAACTGGACAGGTTGAAGCTGTTGTCAAAGGAGAGGTGGATAAGATAGATGTTTTGGTCAAGTTATGTCATGAAGGACCTGAGCACGCCAACGTGATCTCTGTCGAAGAAACTGTTGATACATCTGTCTTGGGCAATGAAATGGAGTTTGTTCAAATCAGGTAGTGGTGCTTTCCTCAGGCAGGCAAGTCTTCGGGCTTGAAAACTTCATAAAAGGCTTCTTTCATCGCGACATCCAGATCTTCCATAGAGATGCATAGCCCCAGATCAACGAGCGAGGTCACCCCGTGTTGATTAATACCACAGGGCACAATGCCTTCAAAGTGGGATAAATCGGGATCAAGGTTTATGGAGATCCCGTGAAAAGTGATCCATTTGCGGACTCTGACACCGATCGCGGCGATTTTGTCTTCGCGACCATTTCCGCGATCAATCCAGATTCCGACCCTGCCTTCGCGGCGTTCGCCTTTTACATTGAATTTTGCCAGTGTCTGTATAATCCATTCTTCCAGATTATATACAAATTTGCGGACATCTTTGTTATAGAGGTTAAGATTGAGCATAACGTAGGCAACACGTTGTCCCGGACCATGATAGGTGTATTGTCCACCCCGGCCGGCATCATAAACTGGAAAACGATCAGGTTCGATCAGGTCTTCTTTATCAGCCGATGTCCCCGCTGTGTAGAGGGGAGGGTGTTCCAATAACCAGACCGTTTGCGGAGATTCGTTCGTGAATATTTTTCCGACACGGTCTTCCATGAAATTCAGAGCATCTGGGTAGCTCACGTGGTTTTCCGTGAGGCGCCATTCGATTCCCAAGTCTTCATGCGTGGTATCTGGGTCATTCATTGGTCTATCATTTGTGAGTACTTGGGAATTTTTCACGGTTTTACTCATCGTATCTATGGCATCCCATGGATTGCTATGTTTTAATCGCGTCAGGGTGTCGCTTTTATGCGTCACACTGTCAAGACCGTCATTGGCAGGAACGAGCCGTTCCCAATTTATATATAAGGCATCGACTGCCCTAAGGAGCAATAAACTTTATGACGCAAGACCTGCGCGACGCTGCATTATTCTATCACCGCTATCCAACACCTGGAAAACTTGAAATTTCAGCAACCAAGCCGCTTGGCAACCAGCGAGATCTGGCTTTGGCCTATTCCCCCGGGGTTGCTGCGGCTTGTGAAGTCATTGTTGATGACCCAGCCGAAGCTTCTACCGTGACCTCACGCGGTAATCTCGTGGGTGTTATAACAAATGGTACGGCTGTTCTCGGGTTGGGGGCAATTGGTCCGCTTGCATCCAAACCGGTTATGGAAGGAAAAGCGGTTCTTTTTAAAAAGTTTGCTGGGATTGATGTTTTTGACATTGAGGTTGATGAAACCGATCCCGAAAAATTGATTAACGTCATTTCAGCGTTAGAGCCAACTTTTGGTGGTATTAACCTGGAAGACATCAAAGCGCCAGAATGTTTTATTGTCGAAGACGCGCTTCGGGAAAAAATGAACATTCCCGTATTTCATGATGATCAGCACGGTACTGCGATTGTAACCGCTGCGGGAATGATTAATGCGCTTGAGATTCAAGGCAAAAAAATTGAAGAAGCTAAAATTGTTTGTTTAGGTGCGGGTGCAGCAGCAATTGCTTGTATGAAGCTTTTAATTAGCTGTGGTGTTAGTTCTGAAAATATTTATATGCTCGATCGAAAGGGTGTTATTCACTCTGGACGTGATGACTTAAATCAGTATAAGGCAATGTTTGCAACTGAAACTGACAAGCGTACTCTTGCTGATGCATGTGAAGGCGCTGATGTGTTTGTTGGTTTATCAGGGCCTGATCTATTCCCTGCTGAAGCGTTAAAATCAATGGCTCCAAATCCAGTTGTTTTTGCGTGTTCTAACCCTGATCCCGAGATTGCCGTAGATTTAGCGCATGCTACACGTGATGATTTAATTATGGCGACAGGACGTTCGGACTACCCTAACCAAGTGAATAACGTGTTAGGTTTTCCTTTCATCTTCCGTGGTGCGCTAGATGTGCGTTCTACCGTGATTAACGAAGAAATGAAAGTTGCGGCGGTTCATGCAATTAAAGATTTAGCGAAAGAGCCTGTGCCTCAGTATGTTATTGATGCCTACGGCGGCGATGCTCTTGAGTATGGCAAAGACTATATTATTCCTAAGCCTTTAGATGAGCGTTTATTAGGGCTAGTCTCTGGTGCGGTTGCTCAAGCGGCGGTAGATTCTGGTGTTGCTAGGTTCCCATACCCTGCTCATTACCCACTTAAATCAGTTGCTGATATTAAATAGCACTATTTAAGGCGTATAAAAAACCTCGTCACTTTTAGTGTCGGGGTTTTTTATTGGGTAAAATTCGATGTTACGTGCGACTTAAATCGTTGCGAGTGTGCCTTTAAAATAAAAATAGCTTGCGCACGCTCGCATGATGGCCTGATTTTTTTAAGTGCTCATGGTTAAAAGATATCTTCAGGTGCAATGGTTTTGGGTGTGTCCATCAATAAAGATGGAATGTTTTC
>NZ_CAKZMP010000353.1 GCF_937128705.1 uncultured Kiloniella sp.
CTAGGGCTTTAAAAAGGATGAAGAAGTGCACAACATTTTCATTTATCGACAAAATCACCCCCAACCCCTTGCCTAATTCCCAGTCAAATTCCCTTACTCAACTCCTTGTATGTTAGCAGTGCTTTTTCCCTTGATGATTTAAGACTGGTAATAACGTTCGGATAATCCCGACCCAGCTTAAACCCGACGGCATCAAGTGCTTCTTCGGGGGCTTCCCAAGGGGCGAAAATATAACGTACTGGCAGCTTGGCAAGTTCGGGAATATACGTACATATATAATCCGCATCCCCATCAAACCGTTTACTTTGTGTGACCGGATTAAAAATTCGAAAATAAGGGGCAGCATCTGCACCTGACCCCGCCACCCATTGCCAACTGGCACTATTGCTGGCGAGATCGGCATCAACCAAGGTATCCCAAAACCACCTTGCCCCTTCGCGCCAGTGAACGCCTAGGTTCTTGGTCAAAAAGGACGCGACAATCATTCTTACCCGATTGTGCATGTAACCAGTTTGCCATAACTCACGCATGCCAGCATCGACAATGGGAACCCCGGTCATTCCCCGTTGCCAGGCCTTCAGATCAGTATCAGATCCAAACCATTCAAAGCCATCAAACTTAGGCTGAAAATTCTGATCCGGAAGCTTTGGAAAATGATACAGCAAGTAGTAAGAGAACTCACGCCAAGCGAGCTCGGAATAAAAATGATCCCTATTTTCCCCAGCGCTTTGTTCCAAAATCACGTTCAGAACATAATTTGGCGAAACCTCCCCAAAGTGCAAATGGGGCGACAATCTGGAAACACTTCTTTCTGATGGAAAGTCCCGCCCCTTTTTATATCTACTCAAGCCGTTCGAGATAAATTCATCCAACGCAAGGTGTGCAGCCTTTTCCCCCATAGACCAATAAGAGCACATCTGTTCTACCCAGCTTTTCTGTTTGGGTAGCAAAGGCAACTCTGCCAAATTTAACGATCCATCATCCTTTATGGCGTCTATTCCTTCGGGAACAGGAACAGGTTTAGCGGGCAATGTTCCCGCACGACAGGCTCGAAAATAGGGCGTAAAAACTTTATAGGGCGACCCGTCTTTCTTTAAGACTTCCCAAGGCTCCCACAAAAGAGACCCATTAAAGCTTTTAACCTCGACACTAATATCCGTTAGAGTTTCTTTAATGCTCATATCGCGCTTTATGCGCCAGGGTTCATAACACCTGTTCCAATAAACGCTGTTTGCTCCGAACCGCTTCACCAGTTCTGGCAACACCTCTTCTGCTTTCCCATGGTAAAGAGAGAGCTTGCCATCGAGCGACTGGTCCAGTTTTTGTAATGAGCTATTCAACCAGACACGACTGGCGGCCCCCATTGCCCAGTCCCCGGCACTGTCATCGTCTAAAATATAAACGGGATAAAATCGCCCTGATTTGACCGCCGCACACAAAGCAGGATTATCTTCCAGCCTAAGGTCCTGACGAAACCACAAAATAGAGATATTTTCAGACGACATTATTTAAAACCTGAACATTAATTATAAATTAAACTCGACTATACCCGAAACAATCCCTCATGTGGGAACCAGGCCCCCTATATAAGCACTGCATAATATCCACCACAACATCGCAAGTATTACCACACGTCATTTTAGGTGTATTAATTATAGTTACACCCAAGTACTTACATTTAAGTTGCTAAAGCCACTTACTACGTTCACTATATGTTCCAAGCTGTTCAACGCAAGCTCGTTTATGGGATATGATATGGCTAAAATGCACACCCTTTCAAAAAAGCATAAAGAGTTCATCCTGCAACAACCTCTTTTCTTTGTCGCAACCGCGGGGAAAGACAGTCGCGTTAATGTCTCCCCCAAGGGCCTGGATAGTCTTCGAATTATAAATTCAAATCGCATTATCTGGCTTAATGTCAGCGGCAGCGGCAACGAAACAGCGGCGCATCTGCGTGATATCAATCGCATGACCCTGATGTTTTGTGCCTTCGAAGGCGATGCATTGATTTTACGCGTCTATGGTCAGGCCAAGATAATTCACCCCCGCGACGACCAATGGGACGAAGTACTTGCTCTTTTCCCCAAGGTTGCCGGCAGTCGCCAGATTTTTGACATGACCATTGATCTTGTGCAGACATCATGCGGAACTGGTGTCCCGGAAATGTCTTTTGTCAAAAGCCGTGCAGAAAAAGAACTACTCCCCTTTTACGAAGAAATGGGACCAGAGGGAGTGGAAAAGTATTGGGGGCGCAAAAACGTCAAAAGCATTGACGGTCACCCCACCGGCATTTTTGAAGGTGATTAAAGGAGGCTTATAAACTCAATAGGGAATAACCTGCCCATCCCACGCAAAGATTTGACCACTATCTGACGATGTTACGCCTTTAATAACTGACAGTAGTTTTTTTGCGGAATAGTCCGGCGTAAATAACTTGCCCTTTGGGACATTTGATTGAAAGGGCTTTGAAAGCTCACTATCAACCGTTCCCGGATGCAGACCAATAACCACCGCATTCTTGTGTGTTCGCTTCAGCTCAATACTCGCCGTTTTAAGAAACATATTCAGGGCTGATTTTGACATTCGATAGGCATACCAGCCCCCTAAACGATTATCTTCGATGGACCCAACACGTGCAGATATCGCAGCAAAAACTGACCGTGACTTTTGATTTAATTTTGGCAAGAAATGTTTGGCAATCATCGCAGGCCCTATCGTATTCACGATATAAAGTTCCATCAGTTTTTCAGAAGTCAGCTCACGTAAGGATTTTTCCGGCTTACGATCCTTGTCATGAAGTGTGCCCGTCGCAACAATAAGAAGATCAATAGGCTGTTTAATCATGCGAGCGTGCTCTTCAAGCTGCGCTTCGTTCGAAAAATTCAATGAATAGTATGTCATTTGAGGTAAAGAATAGTCAGGCACACGCCTCGAAAATACATGTAGCTGTGCTGATGGATTTTCTTTTGAAAGTTGTTGGATCAAAGCTGCGCCAATAGCCCCTGAACCACCAAAAACAACAATGTTATCCATGTGAATTTCTTTCTTATCCATTACCTTAAAGCAAATCAAGGCCACTTGATCTTGTTACGCAATAACCCCACCCCTTCGATTTCAACAGAGATTTCATCACCAGAAACAACGGCAGATGTTCTTCCCGGTGTGCCCATAAAAATCAGATCACCGGGCTTAAGGGTGAAATAATTGCTGAGATAACTAACGACTTTTGCAGGTTTGTGGATCATATTGGCTGTTTTTTCCTGTTGAACGATTTCACCGTTCAATCTGGTTGTCAGCAAAAGATTATTCCAATCAAGCCCCGTAACAAGAACAGGGCCTACCGGACCAAAACCGTCACTTGCCTTTGATCGCATCCACTGAAGATCACGACCTTGCCACGATCTTTCAGTCAGATCATTTCCAGCAGTAATCCCAAAGATATACTCTTTGGCTTTTCCTTCTGAAATATTTTTAGCTTCTTTACCGATAACGACAACCAGCTCCCCTTCAAAATGAACATTCCTAGCATCATCAGGCACAAACACGTCCTGACCATGACCGATAAGAGAAGACGGCAATTTCAAAAACAGTGGTGGCGGCGCATCAGTAGAAGAAGACATATGGCTGGCAAAATTCATTCCCACAGCAAAAACCTTTTCAGGTTCTGACGGCGGCAATAACAAAACATCTTTTAAGGCCACCGTATCATTCGACAGTCCAGACAAAGGAAAGAGCCCTTTCTCTAACCGTGTGATCATCTGTCCAGTTAACACTCCGTAGTGTGCCTGCCCTTGAAATTCATATCTCACATAACGTTCTATCGGGCCATCGCCACTTTGGGCTATATGACTGCTTAACATTAGGCAGAGGCTTACCCAGACACATATCGCTGTTAATCGCATTGTGTTTTCACCCATCCAGTTGAAAGAAAACCGTCGTTTTCCTAACAATACTCCTCTTGTTGCGATCTGCAGAAAGCTTATTTCACAATGATGTTAACTTTCTCATTAATTCCCATCGTAACGTTATAATCATATTAATCCCATAGGCCCCAACCCTAGCCGACACCGGCCCCCTCCCAATTAGCGCGAACAAAGATCATAAAATAATGCTTATGAAACTTTCATAATCACCATAAACTCATTATTTATCATTGACTTAAAATCAAACGTTCTAATTTTCCAAAATATTTTAAGGTCATAGTTGAATAATGGGATTTACTTTTCTCTTATTCTAACTGTAATATCCCCGCCACAATATAAGAAGCCAGAAAACTACTGCGAAACATAACGCAACTAAAAACTTGTTTTCAAAGGCACATAATAAAAGCACCACCAAGAACAGTTTTTGACAAGCTCTTGAAATCATAACGATTTCCAGGGCTATTTGCCTATACATACTTTTTGATACTCAGATCAGATCAACCCGGGGGATAGGTTATCGTGAGCCCTGATAACAGCAGCGACCAACATACTGCTTTAACGAGCAAATCAATTAATGATGTTGCGCAACAGACACTCTCTCAACCTCCGGCATATACCCCGGCATATACAGGGCATAAACGTCCCCGAATAAACCTTATTGCTTCAACAGCGACGACCTGCTCCATTATTCTTTGTTACGGCACCTTGATGCTCATTAATCTTTTAGGGCAAATGGGTTTTGACATCACGGTCAACGAAACCCTTTGGGCTGGCGCCATTACTTTTGCTTCTTTATTAGCTATTCTTGGTTTACTTGCTAACCTTTATCGTCATAAACACGTCTTGCCATTGGTAATGGGTGGTCTTGGCTGTGGCCTTATAAATTATGTAATGCATTTTGATTACTACTTGGCCATAGAGCTACTGGGCTTTGCTTGTCTCTGTTGTGCGGCTATGTTGGATTGGCGGGCTTTAACAAAATAACCAAAAATGTTTAGCGCATCACAGAACTGATAAAATCTGTTATCCTGTGTGAATAATGATCGAACAGGCAAACGAAAACCGTGACCATAGAAATACCTTCTGTTCCCAAACCATACCAAGACAATACGATGACCAGACGCCGGGATGATGATCCCGCCTATAATGATGCCTGTCGTTTTATCATCAAGCTGGGCACAGCGGTTCATAGTTATGGTCCCTCTGCGGCGCGTCTTGAAGCTTACCTCAACGGCGTTACAGAAACTTTGGGGTATCAGGGGGTCTTCCGATCTACGCCTTCGGAAATAACCTTTGCCTTTTCTAAACCCGGTCAACTTTGGCAAAGAACACATATCGCTCCCGTGCCAGTGGGTGGATATAATATGGCCAAACTCGCCTACGTTGGCGATCTGGTCGAAAAACTGGTATCCGGAGAATATAACCTATCAGAAGCCTATGACAGGTTGGACGAAATCGAAAACATGTCCAATCCTTGGGGTGTTACGACCTATGCCCTAAGCTTTGTTCTCGTCGGGTTTGGCTTTGCCGGACTTGTTCAGGGCAATCTATGGGATGTCGCTTTTTCCGGTCTCCTCAGTCTAGCAGTTTATATCATCGTCGTGGTTGCCGACAAAACCGGGGGACGTTTTGCCGACGCCTTACCTTTTGTTTCCGCCTACTTCGCCGGGGTTAGTGCCGCCGCCATCAAGCTGTTTTTACCCGAACTCAACCACACAGTCGTCACCCTTTCTGCGATTGTTATCCTTATTCCCGGCTTTATGGTCTCGGCCGGCATCATTGAAATTGTCGAAAATCACGTTGTTGCGGGTTCAGCTCGGCTGATGGGTGGGCTGGTTTATCTAATTAAACAGTTCACAGGTGCATGGCTTGGTATTGCCACCATTGGGTTGCTTTGGTCTTCGGAAAACGGGGCCAGTGGTTCTCATTCCACGGGGACTGAAATATGGCTATATATTGCCGTGCTCTTTCTGGGATTGTGTTTTGCTTATCAAACCCTTCTCAGGGATTTTATCTGGGTTGTGATTAGCTGCGCCCTGTCCTTTGGCGCGGTCAACCTCAGCAGCACTTTGTTATCCGCGAACCTTGGTACTCTTTTCGGGGCACTTGCCGCAGGGCTTTTTGCCAATCTTTGGGCCAGAACAACCGGGCGACCAACCTCTATCGTACTCATCCCCTCGATCACTGTTTTGGTCAGTGGTTCAATCGGTTTTAGAGGCTTGGTTGTTGCAGCAGCCGGACAAACTGATCAGGGCATTGACCAATTCATTCAAATGTTCGTTGTTGCCCTGGCTATTGCTGCGGGCCTTTTGGTCGCCAACACGGTCCTGCGCCCCAAAGTAACGCTCTGACCTCAAGCCATAAGGCCATTTGCTTTAGCATACCCACAAAAAAGGGTGCCTAACCAGCACCCCTTTCTTGTTCAACAAACGGATTGAGCGTTTAGATCGTCAGATTTGGTATAATCTGTTTTTTACGCGATACAATGCCCGGCAACACAACACTGTCGCCTGAAACATTCACGCCAAAAGATTTTTCAGCAACCTGTTTCACCAAGTCATTCGCGATCAACAAAGTCGCTTCTTCTTTTAGAATATTCACGACAAAAAGAAGAACCTGATCAATCTCATCTTCGGTGGCAACCGCCCCCATAGAAGACATAAGACTGTCTTTACGGGCAAAAATCGTTTCAGGGCTCGTGGTTTCCAACACAGAAACGCGGAATTTGGTATCGCCAATTTCATACTTTTTACTATCAAGGCGAAGTAGTTCAGCATCCGAAAAATGTGAAACATCCGACTTTGCCGCGAACATTTCCCCAGCATAGGTCGGGATGTCCAGCCCGAGATCACTCGCAAGGTCAGCCGCAAGCTTCCGATCCACATCTGTGGTTGTCGGGCTTCTGAATTCCAATGTATCAGACAGAATACATGACAGCATCAACCCCTTAATGCCCTCTGGCGCTTTTGTAATATCTTCACCCATCATACCGATCATAATCGTTGCGGTAGATGCCAAGGGTTTAATGGTAATATTGATCGGTTGTTTTGTTTTAATGCCGCCAACCAACAGGTGATGGTCAATAATTTCAATAATATTGGCATCATTGACATTGGCCGGGAGTTCAGCCGGGTTGTTGGTATCGACGATAACCACGTCCTGACCTGCATCCAGATCACCCAATAGGGCCGGCACATCAAAGCCCCAGCGCTTAACAACGAACTGTGCCTCTGTATTCGGCGTTTCCAGAACAAAGGCTTGCGCCGCCTGCCCCTTGATTTCTTTAAGATACCAAGCCCAGATCAGGGCCGAGCATGTCGCATCTGTGTCAGGTGCCAAATGGCCAAAGATTTTGATCATGTTCAAACAGTCATCATTTTATTAGTAAAAGATCGGATTCACCTGCTGTTATAATAAAGCACAAAGCTTCTGTCACGGCCCTTTCAAGCCTGTGACAAAAGGGGCGAGACCAACAAAAGGAAGAATAGACAAAATGCCATAGACGCAAGGGAGATAAAACAGGAGATCAAAGACAACTATGCAATATGTAAAATGCTGATATAACTTGTTAATACTAAAAATATATAGTTAAGCTAGGATATAAATAAGTTAAGAACTCGCTCTTAAAGTACTAGCTCGGATCATCATTTTTAAAACTATTAAAGCCATACTCCGAAAGAATTTCATCGTATCGGCCACTTTCTTTCAGGATCTCAATCCCTCGATCAAAAGCCAGCGTCAGTTCGTGTTTCCTGAAAACAGCATATTTGTGCCCCGGTAAAAATACCTGATGAATGGCTATCGACTGTGACGTATCAAGCCCCTCACGAAAGCGGGCGTTTTTAACAAACCATGCCAAAATATTTTTATCTCCGATAACCAAATCAACATCCCCGGCATACAGTCGGGTAATCTGTTCCCGTTGTTTGGCAACTTCCTGATAGAACTCAAACGTCGTGATCAGCGGTGCAAACTCTTGCCCCAGAACCTTTGAAGCAGTTTGAAAAGCGACAACCCGCATTCCTTTCAGATCCGTAAGGCGGTTAACCCTCAGATTATTAGCGGCCAAAGATATCGCAACGTTTTGATAAGTGATATAGCTCTTGGAATAAAACCCATCCAATTCTTCCTGCGAAGAAACGGTTATGGCCCCGTCAGTCACCCCGTCAAGAAATTCAGCATTTCGGCGTTTGTTCGAGACATAGAACGGAATAATATTGTATCCCTCCAAGGCCATGGCTTCTCGAACGATATCTAGCTCGGCCCCACGGTTTTCACTTGCAATAACATAGGGCGGCACCGAAAACCCGACACTGATATGAACAACTTTTTTGCTTTTAGGGGAAATTGATGTTTGCGCCCAGAGTGCCGAGGAAGAAAGCCCCAGTAACCCTGCTGAAAACCCTATAACCAGAAATAGGCAAAGGAAAAATTTCAGAAATACTTTATCCCAAAGCCTTAATACTGAATTCTGTAATCGGCAATACCCCAAACACATGTATACCGCCTTCAATTCTTACAACAGTCCCGTAATATTCTAAAAACAGGCCTCGTAACAGATTTGACCTTTACACTAAACGATGAGGCGTAAATGAATACGTACCATAACAGAAAACAGCCACTTATGCGAGAAAATTAACACATAAACATACCATGAACTGTTGCTTCTAATTTAGTGTACAAGGATATACCATTACCCATAGTCCAGAATGTCACCGGGCTTACAGTCGAGAACCTCACAGATTTTTTGCAAGGTATTAAATCGTATCCCTTTGACCTTCCCAGACTTTAAAAGCGATAGATTTTGTACTGTGATGCCAACGGCTGCGGCCAGTTCATTTGACCGCATCTTTCGCCTCGCCAGCATCACATCCAAGGTCACGATTATTTCTTTTTGGGTTTCTATTTGCGAGCCATCCGTACTTTTGTGTTCATTATCCATCTTCTTACACAATCTTTTCATATTCTTCGGCAATTTCGCCTGCACGCATCATAACCGAGGCCATAAGCGATAAAAGAACACCAACCAACAACAGAACAAAAGCGATTGGGGCCGTCGCAGCATCCAGATCTAATGTAATCATCCGCTGCCCCACGGGATTATTGTAAGTTAACGCAATGCTCATCAACGCCTGAACCACGGGGATAAGAAGGGTGAAGACCACCAGTGACAATCCAAACCGCCTAAGCGATTGGCTGAAAGAAGGTAGATGCCATTCCCCCTTGTTAATTTGTTTAAAGATCCGCGCCACGGCCAACAAACCTACAGCCAATATCCCCAGATGAATTGTCGAAATAAGGCCGCCGAACAACCGATTGCTCATGGCAACATTGAATTCAGTCTCGACCATGCCCGAATAAGCACGCGCAGGAAACTCGACAAGATCCGGGCTCATCCACAGCGCGATATTTATTGCTAGAAATAGTATCGCCAGCACGCGGGACAAAGGTGCTAATAACTTTGTTAAAAATATCATCATAATCACATTCCATATTCATCTAATATGAAGATTAATTATCGTTTTACATTAATTATGTCAAACAAAACATGCACCAATTCGTTTACACCATACCGTTTTCGGCAAACCTTTACCCTGCATAACAACAATTTATCTCTTCTTCTCTCCCCCTTATCTTCAAGTCACATCCAAGGAGTAGGCTCAAAGAGTATCGTGCTGCGTCTCAAGAAGGCGTGGGAAAAGAGTATTTGATCTCAACCAAAGATAAAGGCAAGATCCCCTTACAAACGCCTAATCAAATTAGGAAACGACATAAAAGAACTACTGGGAGAGCCGACTTGGGCCGCTTATTTGCACGTTTTATATTATCGCTAGTGATGGTGCTAACATTGGTATTTCCTGTGTTTGCAGATAACTTGGAAGACGCAGAAACAGCGGTTAAACAACGCGATTACAATACGGCGTTTAGCCTGTACCTCCCCCTTGCGGAAGAGGGAAACCAAGAAGCTCAGTACGCTTTAGGACAAATGTATAGCAAAGGTCTGGGCACAGAGCAGAATGTTAAAACGGCGGCAAGCTGGTACGAAAAAGCAGCGGATCAGGGGCACTTGCTTTCCCAAGTTCAAGTCGGACGTATCTATTTCCTGATCACCAATGAATTGGTCAAAGCCCACAAATGGTTAAATGTGATTACCTTGCGAAAAATTGAAGGCGCAAAGAAACTACAGCTCTTTGCCAAACAGATGCGAAATGACATTGCCAAAGAAATGACCCCCGAAGAAATAGAACAAGCTGAAAAAGCAGCTAAGGACTGGATTGCCAATAACGAAGGTAATGCCGAAACGCAATAGCCCTTACATCTATTTAAAA
>NZ_CAKZMP010000354.1 GCF_937128705.1 uncultured Kiloniella sp.
GACTGTTTTGGCTATCAACCTGATGGGTGATGGTCTGCGTGATGCCCTTGATCCTAAGATGAAGAGGTCTTGATCCCATGAGTTTATTGGATATTAAAAATCTCTCTGTCGAATTCCAGACCGCGCATGGTTTGTTTCGTGCTGTTGATGGTGTTGATCTGGAAATTGATCAGGGGGAAATGGTTGCGATTGTTGGTGAATCCGGATCGGGTAAATCTGTTTCCATGTTGGCTTTGATGGGCTTGTTGCCTTGGACGGCAAACATTACAGCCGATCGGATGCTCTTTGATGGCATTGATCTATTGTCAATTTCCAAAAAAGAGCGTCGTCAAATCATTGGGAAAGATATTTCCATGATTTTTCAGGAGCCAATGACCAGTCTTAACCCTTGTTTCACCGTCGGCTATCAGATCATGGAAGTGATCAAAGAGCACTTGGGCGGTACCAAGAAAGAGTTGGAAAAAAGAGCAATTGAGCTTTTGGGCTTGGTTGGTATTCCTGCACCGGAAACCAGATTGCGTGCGTTCCCGCACCAGATGTCTGGTGGTATGAACCAACGTGTGATGATCGCAATGATGATTGCTTGTAATCCACGTTTGTTGATTGCTGATGAGCCAACAACGGCTTTGGATGTGACAATTCAGGCTCAAATTCTTGAGCTTTTGGGTGAATTACAAAAAGAAAAAGGCATGGCCTTGGTTCTGATTACCCATGATATGGGGGTTGTTGCTGAAACTGCTGAAGTTGTGAATGTTCAGTATGCGGGCCAGCAAGTAGAGCGTCAGGACGTTGTCGGTTTGTTTGATAAGCCGCAACACCCTTATACCTATGCTTTGCTTAATGCTTTGCCCGAACGTGCGACAAGTAAGCGACTGCCATCTATTCCTGGTGTTGTTCCTGGGTTGTTAGACAGGCCGACGGGATGTCTTTTTAATCCACGTTGTCAGTTTGCAACAGACAAATGCAGAAAAGAAGCACCGGATCACGCAAGTAAGGTTCTGTGCCATTATCCTTTGGTTGATGGAAAACCATCGAATGGTCATCCCGGTGTTTCTGCATCAGATGTCTCTGTTTCAGGGGGAGCTGCATAATGGGTGCTGAAACTGTATTAAAAGCCGATAACCTCAAGCGTTATTATGATGTTAAAGGGGGAATGTTCTCCAAAGGTGGTACTGTAAAGGCACTTGATGGGGCAACATTTAAGCTAGAAGCAGGAAAAACACTGGCTGTTGTTGGTGAATCCGGGTGTGGTAAATCCACGCTTGCCCGCCTGGTTACTCTTATTGAGAAACCAACAGAGGGTGAACTGATACTCGGCGGCATGGATATCGCGTCTGCGCATAGTAAAGAAGACATGATTACGCTGCGTCAGATGGTGCAGATTGTTTTTCAGGATCCTTATGGCTCTTTGAATCCACGTCAAAAGATCAGTGATATTCTGGCCGAGCCGTTGAAGATTAATACCAAGATGTCAGCTTCTGAAAGACGCGAAGAAGTGCTTTCCATGATGTCGCGTGTTGGTCTTCGACCTGAACAGGCTGATCGTTACCCACATATGTTCTCTGGCGGACAGCGACAGCGTATTGCAGTTGCCCGGGCACTAATGTTGCGACCAAAAATTGTGATTTTGGACGAACCCGTTTCTGCATTGGATGTTTCCATTCAGGCACAGGTACTGAACTTGTTGACTGATTTACAGGAAGAAATGGATCTTGCCTATCTCTTCATTTCGCATGATTTGTCTGTTGTAAAACACATCGCAGATGATGTTTTGGTGATGTATCTCGGGCAACCCGTGGAACATGGGACACGGGATGAGATCTTCAGTAATCCTCAGCATCCATATACGCGTGCGCTTTTATCAGCAACACCTGTTGCTGATCCAAATAGAAAGAAAGACCGTATCAAGTTGGTCGGGGAGCTACCGTCTCCATTGAACCCGCCATCTGGTTGTTCTTTCCATCCACGCTGTCCACTTGCTAACGATCGCTGCAAAGCAGAGCGACCAATTTTGGCATCTACGAGCAGTGCACTTGTTTCGTGTCACGCGGTGGAAGAGGGACGAAGTTAGCTTTAGCTTCAGCCTTCTTACTTCTTTAAAAATGCGCTCAATTGTGTTGAGCGCATTTTTTTGTTTACCAATTGATTCGAAAGAGATTTTTAATTCGTTTAAACGATGACTTAGCTGTGTTAATAATATTGTATACAGAGTTTGTTCGGGGTGAAGTGTGCAATCTGAAGATATAAACTTTTCTACAGAAGCTTTATGGGATCGTACGAAAGAAATTGTTCGAGAAGATTATCGTGAAGTGGATCTGTTACTTCAGAAGCTAGGTAGCCCTAAGCCAAGCTTGATTTGGAATCCCGGACCTGAAAACCTTCCGGGGGATCAACTTGCCTACTTTCTGGAATGGTGGAATCAGGCTCGGGGCGATAATTTTGCCGCGTCGCCGGATGCTGTTGATCCTATGGAACTACGATCAATTCTTGGACACTTAGCTGTTTTAGATGTTTTGGATGGGGGCGAAAACTTTAGATATCGCCTGTATGGTTCTGCTATAATGAATGAACCTGGCAGAGATCTTACCGGACTTTTGCTAACAGATATTTGGACCCCGCTCAGGGCATTTTTTACAATAACCTACCGTGCGGTTGTTCAGCGCAAAGAGCCCCTCTATACCCAGCACGAACCACACCATTCATTAAAAATGCAAGTGTGGGATCGTTTAATTCTTCCGCTTAGTAATACCGGGGATGTTGATCGCCTGATTGTGGCGATTGTACCAAGTAAAAGAAAACCATCTTCGAAGATAGATATTTCGTAATTATTGCTCAAAGAACTGTTGGCTTAATGCGGTTCCCTTTCGAGGTGAAGAGGTGATAATGTTCGTGTGCGACAGCAAAACAAATGTTTTCGCCAGGCCTAATTGATGCCACGCCATTAATTCTTGCGACAGCCTGTTTGATCGTATCTGAATCGAAATAGATATAGGTATCAGAACCTAGCTGTTCTGTACTTGTTACTGTGCCTTTGATTTTACCTGTATCTGAAGGCACTAAATGTTCGGGACGTATGCCTACTTGTATTTGGTTCCCTGTCTGTAGTTCCTGTGGTGGGTGTTGATTGGTATCTACAGCGAACTCATCGTTAGAACCGATAATTTGAATGCTTTTTTTCTGAGATTTTTTCTCGTTTACGCTGGCAGGAAAAAGATTCATTTTCGGCGAACCAATGAATTCTGCAACAAATGTGTTTATGGGAGTTTGGTATAGTTCAAGCGGAGAACCAATTTGAGCAATCTCGCCATTGTTGAGAATTACAATGCGATCGGCGAGCGTCATTGCCTCTACTTGATCATGCGTTACGTAGATCATTGTGGCTTCAAGCTGTTTATGTAACTTGGCTAGCTCTATGCGCATTTCTAATCGAAGGGCTGCATCCAGGTTGGAAAGAGGCTCATCCAATAAGATGACTTTTGGGTCCCTAGCAAGTGATCGTCCTATAGCAACACGTTGACGTTGCCCCCCGGAAATTTGACCTGGCTTTCTGTCGAGAAGATGTTCAAGTTGCAGGATCGACGCGATTTCTTGTACTTTATTGTTTATTTGGTCTTTCGGCAGCTTTGCTAACCGCAAAGGGAAGCCAATATTTTCGGCGAGTGTCATGTGAGGGTAGAGAGCATATGACTGGAACACCATAGCAATATCACGTTCAGAGGCTGGTAATTGATCTGCTCGCCGATCTCCAATCCAAAACTCCCCAGAACTAATGTCTTCCAGTCCGGCTATCATTCGCAACAGGGTGGACTTGCCACAGCCCGATGGGCCGACAAAGACGACAAACTCTCCGGGCTTTATGTCCAGATTTATATTTTGAATAACCCGGATATCACCAAAACTCTTATTTATATTTTTAAGTGATAGTGCGGTCATACTACCTGCGTCCTTTTCTGGGTAATCTTGTGGTCTGTTTTTGGGCTTGAACAGTTTGCTAAGCCGACGTCCTGATCGCTGGGGTAGCGTCGGGGGTGAGATGCAATCGCGTGGCTAGCCGTATCTATCGCTACTTGCAGGCAGGTCTCTATCGATTGGGATCTTGCGTAAGCAGCTAAAAAACCTGCGTTAAAGGAATCTCCTGCACCAATTGTATCTTTTACGACTGTCTCTCTTGATTGAAAGCTCAACGCTGGGGACCCCAACCTATCTACCCTTGCCCCTTCTTCACCTAACTTGGTCACAAATAACGCGTTTTGAGGCATCGTTTTGAGCAAGGATTGATAATCAAGCGAGTGAGAATTTGGTTCTTTTGAAGAAGATGATGACAAAAGACCCTTTGCTTCAGCTTCATTGAGCAAGGCGATGTCGATATAGGGCAACCAGCTTATAACTTCGGATCGTGTTTCTTCTGTCCACCCATCGGATGGCCACGCGGTATCCAAGGCAATTTGCCCGCCTTTGGATTTCACGAATTGAAAAATCTTGGTCAATGCAGGACGAATTGTTGGCATTAATGATGTCCCGACAAAAAGAACAACCACATTGTTTAGATCCATCCCCGCAAGCTTGTTTTGTAATTCCAAGGGTTGAAACTGGGCTACATGTCCGGGGGTGCTAAAAAAAGTACGTTCTCCATCGGGGTGAGTGATCCCAACAGTGAGAGCAGTATCAACACTGTCAATAATCCAGTCATCCGCAAGGTCAGGGTATTGTTGCATAAGCCAATCGCCAAAGAGATCGTTGCCAATATTAACAACCATGCGATGACGGATACCCAGTGCGGTAAGGGCTTTTGCTGTTATACCTGCACCGCCACCTTCACGAAGGTTGGCATCGGGTAAAATGACTTCGGTTCCGGGTGTTGGCCAAGGTACTTGTGGTCCCATGATTAAATCAACGTTCACGGTTCCAACGGTTATGATTTCTGGGCTTTTTAAATTGTCTTTAGGGTTGGGTGCTTCAATCATCCCTTTACGCTCCCGCTCATTAGCCCGGATACGAGCGATTTTTGTAAAAAATAAGCCATAGAAACTGGTGGAATTGTGGCTAGGATACCGGCGGCAGAGATCAGGCCGTAATCGGCAACTCGGCCTGCTGCAAAATCTGCGATGGCAACAGGAAGCGTTTTTGCTCTGATATCGTTCGTGAAAAGTAAGGCGTAGAAAAACTCATCCCAAGCCATAAGGACGGCCATTAATGCGGCTGCACCGAGTGCTGGTTTCGCGATAGGTAAAGTAATGTACCAAATGATCTGAAGTCGATTAGCGCCATCTATAAGCGGGGCTTCGTCTAGATCTATTGGAATTGCATCAAAATTGCTTTTTAAAAGCCAGGTCGTGAAAGGAACCAGTACGCCACAATAGACGGCAATCAAGGCGATGTGTGTATTTAGAAGCCCTAAAGATGCCATGGCAGAATAAAGGGGTAATACCAATGCGACTGGTGGCATCATAAAGGTTGCGATGGCGATGAAAAGTAAACTACTCCTTCGTTTGCCGGGAAGACGAGACAGGCTATAAGCTGCAGGTATTGCAACGCTTAAAGATAAAACAGTAGCTGATATTGCAACAATCAGACTGTTCCTAAGCGCATAAAGAAAAGATTCTGCGCTGGTGCTATCAAAGTCGCCTATCAAGCTGATGTAATTATTAAAGGAAATATCCGCTGGTATCCATGACAAGGGCAGTGTGGTCAGGTCTTTGGTAGAACTGACGCTCATTATGAATAGCCACAATACAGGGCAGAGAAGAACAAGGCCCAGTAATATGGCTGAGCTGTAAACAATTGCTGTTTGAATTTTACTTCGCTTGATCATGTTGTATTCCCCTGTTTTTTGATCAGCCAGAGGTAGGTGGCAATCAGAAGGGCACTGATAAGAAC
Organism: uncultured Kiloniella sp.; assembly: GCF_937128705.1. Classification (GTDB taxonomy): domain Bacteria; phylum Pseudomonadota; class Alphaproteobacteria; order Kiloniellales; family Kiloniellaceae; genus Kiloniella. The sequence goes on from NZ_CAKZMP010000354.1 coordinate 5,878, forward strand.
GACGATGAGAGCATAAGAAGCACCAGAGCCAATTCGCATATAGGCAAAGGCTTCTTGATAAACATGGAAGCTAACGGTTTTAGTACTGTTTGCTGGGCCACCACGGGTCATGACGTAGATGATATCAAAGACTTTGAAGGCTTCGATCGTGCGAAGAACAAGGGCAACACTAACGGGGGCGACTATTGCCGGGAAAACAACTGTCCAAAAGCGTTGCCATGTATTTGCTCCATCCAAAGTGGCAGCTTCGATCAGATCCTTTGAGATGGTCTGTAATGCGGCTAGGGTAATGAGGGCGACCAGAGGAAAGTTTTTCCATATGTCTGCAATTGCCACCATCCACAGCGCCAGGTCGGGATCTCCTAGCCAACTTTGGTATTCTGCCAAAAGGCCAACCTGTGTCAGAAGAGCATTGAGTGCCCCGAAATCTGGGCCGTAAATGAGCCGCCACATCATGGCGTTGACCACGGTGGGAAGCGCTAGAGGAAGAATTAAAAGTGCGCGTAAAAGAGTTCTGCCTTTGAAAGCCTGATTTAAGAGCAGGGCAACTAGCACACCAATAATTATTTCAGCAGAGACAGAAACAGAAACAAAGTAAGCGGTGTTTTCTATTGAATCCAGAAATTTAGAATTACCAAGTGCTTTGATGTAATTTTTGAAACCAACCCAACGGTCTGTTGTTGCTGGTGATGCAAGGTGGGCAGCGGTAAAGCTATAATAAACTGTTTTGATTAGGGGGTATCCGACCACCCCGATGATGATGGTCATCATCGGGGTTAGCAGGAGCCACGCAGTTGTGGCTTTGGTAAAACGGACCATTGACTTTAACTACTCTAGTCTAGGTCAGCTGCAACATCAGCGGCTTCGTTTAATGCCTCTGCTGGTTCTTTTGACCCTAACAGGGCTTCTTGGATCGCGACCTGAAGGGCTGAAGACATTTCCTGATAGGATGCTTTGGTCGGACGTGGGTACATTGCTGCCAGACCAACTTTTGCTGCCTTCAAAAGTTCTTCCTGCCCTTTTGTGACTTCTGGGTTTTCATAGGAAGATTTCCATACGGGCAAACTTAATTTTGCAAAGTCTTCCTGAACCGGTTTGGATGACAGGTGTTGAATGTATTTCCAAGCCAGCTCTTTGTGTTTGCTTTTGGATGTAATGCCAAGCCCCATGGACCCGTTCACCGCAGAAGCAGTACTGATACCTTCTGCACCGGGTGCAGGGGCGATGCCCACATGACCCGCAACGGATGATTCCTTGGGATCGTTAGCAAGGTTATACATATAGGTCCAGTTCACTGCGAAGGCAGCTTGCCCGCTTGAAAAAGTCCGACGTACATCTTCTTCGGAATATTCACGTGAATTCGGATTGGTTAGGCCAAGTTTAATTGAATCAACCATGTATTCCAATGCTTTTAAGCCGCCACCTTGTTGAAAGACAGGCTTGCCATCGGCATCGAGAAATTCACCGCCCATGGCGGACAGGAAGGTTGCGTAATCACAAATTACGGCCTCTGATTGTGACCAGCTCCAGACTAAAGGATAGTCGACGATGCCTTTGTCTTTAATAAGCTGTGCCTGGGTAGTAAGCTCTGACCATGTAACTGGTGGTTTGGATATTCCCGCTTCTTTTAGCATTTTTTCATTATAGAAAAGGTATTTGGTGTCAACAATCCATGGCATGCCATAGTACTTGCCGCCGTATTCAACAGTGGTCCAGGCACCTTCAAGAATTTCTTCTTTTGTAGCAGAATTAATTTTATCGCTGACGTCAGTCAACAGCCCGTATTGTGCAAACTCAGCGGGCCAGATCACATCAAAGAGAACGACGTCATAGCCTTCTGAAGCATTATGAGAGAGCACGATTTTATCGTGTAGCGCTTCGTAGGGAACAAACTCCATCTTAACATCAACACTTGGGTTTGCCTTTTCAAAGGCCTCGGTCATGTTTTCGATATCTTGCTCGCTGTAAGCCGCTTGAGCCATGAAAAGAGCGCTTAATTGGGTCTTTTCAGCGTTGGCAGGAGAAGCTGTAACAAGTGCCCCGAGTGCCGCTGCCATAAGTAGTTTACTTTTCTTCATATTAACCTCCCTGTTTTAAGGTTATTGCCACAAAGACTGGTTCACAAAAGTTTGTAGTTTTTATTTGTCTGTGGCAGTTTGAGTGGATAGTGTTATTTATTAACTCAATTTGATTTAATTAATCTAGCATGGAATTGTCGTATGGCAACGGAAAAAAATAAAAGTGCTGAAAATCATGCAGTTAAGTCTGGGGTTTTGGGGACGAATCTGGAACATGCAAAAGAGCATAATCTAAGAGCTGTCATTGATGCTGTTCGGCGGCATGGGGAGTTGACGCGTGCTGAAATTACACGGGCTACGGCTCTTTCCGTTCAGACAATATCAAATCTTGTTGCCGAGTTGGAACAACGTGGGTTGTTGATTGCGGGCGAGCCGCAAAAAGCAAAAAGGGGGCAACCTGCGCGCCCCTATCGACTGAATTCACAAGGGGGATTTTCTGTTGGCATACAAATGGACCACCAACTTGCCCTCGCTATTTTAGTGAACTTGGCTGGCGAAGAATGCGCAAAGATCCAAAAGACTGTTTCCAGGCCTTCTGCAGAAGAAGGTATAGAAATTTTTGCTCGCCTCGTTGATGAGGTTATTAAAGCAGGTAAAGTCGAAAAACAGCGTGTCTTTGGTGTTGGTGTCGCTATTCCGGGACCGTTTGATGTAAGTGGTCCAACGGGTGTGGGGCCTGGGTGGGTTGGTTATCCCCTCGAAGATAACCTCTCGCGACGCATAGGTTTACCAGTTATCGTAGAAAACGATGCTAATGCAGCGGCTATCGCGGAACGGCTTCATGGCGCCGGGAAAAAGTTTGATAACTTTGTATATGTTTTTATTGGAATGGGGCTTGGTGCAGGGCTTTTTCTCAACGGACAGATCTATCATGGCGTGAGGGGCGCAGCTGGTGAAATAGGTCATATCCTTGTTGAAACTGATGGTAAGGTGTGTGAATGCGGTAATAAGGGGTGTTTTGAGCAATACGTTTCTTTACGCGCGGCGTATCATGCTCTGGGAGAGGAAGATAACCATCATAGTTCACCTGAAAACCTTGAGAAGCTTTTCGAAGTAAAAGATCCGGCTTTTATGAGCTGGTTACAAGAGGCTGCAGAAAAACTTAGAATAGGTATTCTTGCACTTGAGAGTTCATTTGACCCAGAGGTTATTTTTATAGGCGGTTTGCTGCCCCCGAAAATCGCCCAAGCACTTTTGGATCTACTAAATCCTCTGCTGCCCTCGGTGGTCACACAGTTAAAGCCGTTGGAGCAGCGGGTATTGCTGGGCGTTAGTGCTCCTTCTGCTCCGGCACATGGCGCCGCGAGTGTGCCAATTTTTTATGAATTTAATGCTGAGCTATATAGTCATTCAAAAAAACCAGTAGGGCGGACATAAGGCTTTCCCTTATGTGAAGGCAGTACTATTGGTCGAAAATTTCAGTAAGCTGTTCAGCTTTCTCATAGCGTTTAAATTTTTTGCTCGCGATTTCCAGTAGTTCACGAATGACCCAACTGTCTTTTCTGTTTTCTTTGTAATAAGCAGAATATTTATAAGAAATTGATGGTTTGAAGGGGCGGATTTTAACCCCTTTTGCTGCCCAGACAGGTGCAGAAAAAGGTTCCAGAATGCCACTGCAAAGTCCTTTGCAGACAAGGGAGTAGGCATTTGCTGAATGTTGTGTGCTAAAGGGTGTTTCTGGTTTTATACGTTTGTATAGGTCAGTGTGTTGATGAAACGCCAAGACCTCGTCACTATCAAGCGCGATAAGTCTTTCGCCAATAAGGTCTTCTTCAAAAATAACGTCTTTTTCTGCCAAGGGATGGTTTGGGCTTAAGGCACAAATATAGTCTACCTTGGCTAAAATAGCCTGTTCGACACCTGGTTGTTCTCCCATCTGGTTGCCAAATGCGATATCAAGATCTTCATCCATAATCATGTTGAAATAGCTTTTAACATCTGTTGTGTTCAGGGTAATCGATACTTTTGGATGATTGGCTGTGAATTCCTCTAGAATTTCGGGGATTATACTTACCGACAATGCGCCTAGAGAGATAATTCGAATATCTTGCTGCTTATTCCGAGATATGTCTTCTGCTGCATTTTTAAGCTTCGAAAAAGCATCAAAAACTTCATCAAGTTTTCTATAGAACGCCATGCCCTCTGGTGTGGGAACTACCCTGCCTTTTCGACGGTGAAGAAGGTTGAGCTGTAAGGAATATTCTAAATCAGCCAGCAAGCGACTAATGGTTGGTTGTGTGGTTTTGAGGCTTTTTGCCGCAGAAGATATGGTGCCGTTAAGAATTGTGGCCCTGAAAGCCTCTAGTTGTCGCATGCGCATGTCTTGATATCCATTATGCTTTTTTTGTATACCTATATACATCATTATGCATTGATTCAATTCTTTGTTCGTGGCCTTCTTGTTGATCAGTACAGGCAAGTTACTTGTGCCCATCAGGTGCCGACATTGATGGCTTAGTAATTTGTCTGTGCAAACAAGTCATTTGATACAGATATTGAGATTTCATATTTCCCCTCAATACTGGTAATAGAAATAGTGGCCTTTTTTATTTGCTGTTTGCTTTGTTTTATTGAGGCAGGTGGCATACGGGAGTAATTTGTGACTGAGTATTATTCAGCAAAAGAAATGCTTGCGAAGTTGGTTTCGTTCGATACTGTGTCACGAAACAGTAATATTCCTCTGATTGAGTTTGTTGAGAGTTATTTAAATTCTCATGGTGTTAGCTCTCATCGTGTTCAAAATTCTGATGGTACTAAAACCAATCTGTGGGCTTCAATTGGTCCGGATACAGATGGGGGCGTGATTTTATCTGGTCATACAGATGTTGTTCCCGTGGATGGCCAGCCTTGGGATACAAATCCTTTTGAGGTTATCGAGAAGGATGGTCTTCTCTATGGGCGCGGAACCGCTGATATGAAAGCCTTCTCTGCAATAGCTCTGTCGCTGGTTCCGGAAATGCTCAAAGCAAAGATGAAACGCCCTATTCATCTTGCCCTTTCTTATGACGAAGAAATTGGATGCCTAGGGGCTCCATCAATGATTGAGGACATGGCGCCAAAAGTGAAAGCCGAAGCTGTGATTGTTGGTGAGCCCACTATGATGAAGGTGGTCTCTGGTCATAAAGGAGCTTTAGGTCTGACAACCAGAGTCCGCGGTTTTGAAGTTCATTCCAGTCTGGTTCATACGGGCGTGTCCGCCGTACATGTCGCCGCCAAACTCGTTGTTTGGCATGAACAAAAGATGTTGGAAAATAAAGAACGAACCGAAAATCTACCTGAGACGGCCTTGTTTAACCCCCCTTATACGACCTTGCATTGCGGTGTCATTGAGGGAGGGACCGCGCACAACATAACAGCAAAAGATTGCTCCTTTTCTTCTGATTTTCGGGTGCTACCATCTGAAAACCCGATGGAATACCTTGAGGCTTATCGGGCCTATACCGAAGAGTTGGAAGCAGAGATGCAACGCATTGCTCCATCTGCGAAGATTGAGATTGAAGTCAGGGGGAATGTGCCGGGATGTCGCCGCGAAGTTGATGGTTCGGCTGAAAGGTTGGTCCGCCAGATTACAGGTGATAATGCCGAACATGTTGTGTCTTACGGCACAGAGGCCGGACAGTTTCAGGACGGTGGATATTCGACGATTGTTTGTGGCCCCGGTGATATTGCGCAAGCCCACGCGGCAAACGAATATTTGTCTGTCGAGCAATTGAATGCAGGTATTGATTTTCAGCGACGCCTGATTGAACGTTTAGCTAGCTAAGAATCAAATTTGTCCAGAGTTTGATAAGAATAATTTGAATAACGAACAGTTGAGATACCGAATTAAGGAATAACAATGCCGATTATAAACAGGTTTGCAGAACTTCACGATGAAATTACAGGGTGGCGTAGAGAAATTCATTCGAATCCTGAGCTTTTATTCGACGTAGAGGAAACCGCAAGTTTTGTCACTGAAAAGCTAAAGGAGTTTGGCCTTGATGAGGTTGTTACAGGTATAGGCCGTACAGGTGTTGTTGGTATTATCAAGGGTAATCAAACCAGTTCCGGTAAAGTTGTTGGCTTGCGTGCTGATATGGATGCCTTGCCAATCCATGAAGAAACTGGTCTTGAGTACGCGTCCAAAGTAGATGGTAAAATGCATGCCTGTGGCCATGATGGACATACGGCGATGTTGCTTGGTGCTGCCAAATATCTTTCTGAGACCCGAAATTTTGATGGCTCTGTTGCTGTTATTTTCCAGCCTGCTGAAGAAGGCGGCGGCGGCGGACGTGAGATGTGCAAAGATGGCATGATGGATCGCTGGAACATTCAGGAAGTCTATGGAATGCACAACTGGCCCGGTGCGCCCCTTGGCAGTTTCTCGATCCGCTCTGGTGCGTTTTTTGCAGCGACCGACCAGTTTGAAATTATCGTCGAAGGCAAGGGCGGTCATGCCGCCAAGCCGCAGCCCGATTGATCACGCTGCCATTCGTGCCGCAGCGGAACGTTTGGAGCAAACCAAGACGCAGTCTCTGGCGGATGTAAAGAATATGCTCAATTCCGCGTTTAATCGCGGACAGTAAGCTGTTGATTTAATTAGAAATTGGCAGACCCAGCAGGACTCGAACCTGCAACCTGCCGCTTAGAAGGCGGCTGCTCTATCCAGTTGAGCTATAGGTCCAAAATTTAGACTAATGCGTCCAAGGCAATTTGCGGTCATACGCAAAATTATCAGCATAAGACCGCCGGATACGTCCGCGCGATGTGGGTGCATTGATAATGCGGTGCGGAATGTTGTTGGCCTTGGCGTAGGCGACGGCGCTTTCCAGCGTGACAAATTTCATATCAAGTTGTTCGCGCGTGTCGATTGATCGAGCATTCCCCGTCAGCGGATCAATCATCGTCGGCGTATTGGACGTGAATTCCAGAATCCACTGATCTAAATGCGCCCGTCCCGACGTCATGGCAGAAGGTTCAGGTCGATAGATTTTCGCGTACATATGCGCTCTCGCTTGGAGTCAGGTAATGACTGTTGCGATAGCCCTGACGTCGAGAGATTTCAATCACATATCGCGGTGAAAGGCCGAGTTGAGCATTGCTTTCACATCGGCCAAACTTTGCGGCTTTGCGGCCCCGGTTGACGCGGCCTGAACCTGCATCCGCTGCCGCATTTGTGCTGCCATACCAGTGGGTTGCGGGGGTGTTTGGACAGGCAATGGCCGTTCGGCGGCGCGGCGGATAAGGGCGGCGCGTGTGTCCTGCACGCTGGGCGCGACGATGGGCGTGTGCGGCGTATCTTTTCCGCCTGGGTTCAGGCTGCGCGCACGCCAACGGTCGTATACTTTCGCCATCATCGCAGGCGTCGCATGATCGCGCTGCCATAATTCAGTGAATTGCGCGGATGAGCTATGCGGACGATATTC
>NZ_CAKZMP010000355.1 GCF_937128705.1 uncultured Kiloniella sp.
AAAGGAGGCCCCCAGGCACGGGTATCATCCCCGTAACCCGGGCGCTCTACCTTGATCACATCACATCCCAAATCAGCCAAAGTCTGACCAACCCAGGGACCGGCTAGTACACGTGACAGATCAAGAACCCTAATCCCCTCCAAAGGCATATCTTCAGGGGGCATATCATCTTTCTGATTACCAGAAGGCTTTGTCACAGCAATGAATCCGATCTTACATAAAAGCCTGAACTTACATAAAGGCCTGTAAACCCGTTTGTGCCCGCCCCAGAATGAGCGCATGCACGTCATGGGTGCCTTCGTAAGTGTTTACGGCCTCTAAATTCATCACATGCCGGATAACATGGAACTCATCTGAAACACCGTTGCCACCGTGCATATCACGGGCTGTTCGGGCAATTTCCAGTGACTTGCCACAGGAATTGCGCTTGATCATGGAAATAAGTTCCGGGGCAATCTTGCCTTCGTCAAATAACTGACCAGCACGCACACATCCCTGTAACCCCAAAGAGATTTCAGTCTGCATATCCGCGAGCTTTTTCTGTACCAATTGGGTCTGTGCCAAAGGACGACCAAACTGTTTGCGATCCAGCGTATATTGACGCGCCGCATGCCAACAGAATTCAGCGGCCCCCAAAGCCCCCCATGCAATGCCGTAACGCGCACGGTTAAGACACCCAAAAGGCCCTTTTAGACCCGTGACTTCCGGGAACATATTTTCTTCTGGCACGAAAACATTATCCATAACGATCTCACCCGTTACAGAAGCACGTAAACTAAACTTGCCCTCGATCTTTGGTGTGGAAAGTCCCTCCATGCCGCGTTCTAGAACAAAGCCGCGAATAATGCCTTCGTCATTTTTGGCCCAGACCACCATCACGTCTGCGATGGGTGAGTTCGTGATCCACATCTTCGCGCCAGACAGCTCGTACCCGCCGTCAACTTTGCGCGCACGGGTTTTCATGCCGCCGGGATCGGACCCGGCATCTGGTTCCGTCAAACCGAAACAACCGACATATTCACCCGTCGCCAGTTTTGGTAGGTACTTTTGCTTTTGCTCTTCTGATCCATAAGCATAGATCGGATGCATCACCAAAGAAGACTGAACCGACATGGCCGAGCGATAGCCACTATCCACACGTTCAATTTCACGGGCAATCAGGCCATAGCTGGTATAGCTGACCCCTGCACAGCCATAGCCTTCGATTGTTGCGCCCAAAAAGCCAAGCTCGCCCATTTCGCGCATAATATCGCGGTCAAAGTTTTCGTGGCGGTTTGCCTCTAGAATACGCGGCATCAGCTTGTCCTGCGCGTAATCGCGCGCGCTGTCCCTGACCATGCGCTCTTCTTCATTCAACTGAACGTCTAACAGGAACGGGTCTTCCCAATCGAATTTTCCAAGTTTAGCAGATGCAGACATGTTCTTCTTTCCGAGCTATGCGTGGCACAGAAGTGCCTCAAGATTTTTAGGCGTCTTAATAATATTATAGTTGCTTAACTTAATTCTGGCTCAAGGCGTAAAGAGAAAAATGTAGATTTTACGATATGAACGATGAAATGCCCCATGAAACAACGAAGAGAAAGAGTTGAGTTAAACAACTAGAGTTTATTGTCCTCTTATCTGACTTTAAAGGCCAACGATTATTTTTCCAAACATCATTCATTAAACTCATGACTAACGTATAAAATAATTGTACTGTCCCATGAATAATTTTTTGTTAGATATCTGAGCTTTAATACCGTGATATACCGATACGTTCCCTCTCTCACCGCGCTACGTACTTTTGAATCTTCCGCTAGGCACATGAGCTTTACGAAAGCCGCCGAAGAATTGAACGTGACGCAAAGTGCCGTCAGCCGACAGATCAGACAATTGGAAGACGAACTCGGCATCCGGCTTTTTGAGCGGGTCCGACAAAGACTTGTCCTCACCGAAGCGGGCGCCAGTTATGTTCAGGAAGTCAGGAAAGGCCTTGATCAGCTTAAATCTGCCACCCTTAACCTGCTGGCCTATCAGGGTGTTGGCGGTGAGCTATTACTGGCGTGCCTGCCCACCTTTGGCAGTCGATGGTTGATCCCGCGTTTGGGGCGCTTTACGTCGCAACACCCGGAAATCAACGTGAACCTTGTTACACGGATCGAAGCGTTTAATTTTGAGAGCGAAGATATTGATGCTGCCATCTATTTTGGGGACAGCAACTGGCCCGGCACAATATCAGACAAACTCATGGGCGAAGAAATGATCCCGGTCTGTAGCCCGTCCCTGTTAGAAGATGTCGGCCAAATAAAAACACCTGCGGATCTCAGCCACCATACCCTATTGCAACTTCGGTCCCGACCCTACGCCTGGCAAGAATGGCTTAGGGGTAAGGAAACACAGGATATCAACCCCGCTGCTGGTCCCAAGTTCGAGCAATTTCACATGATCATCAATGCCGCGCTCACGGGCCTTGGGGTTGCTCTGTTACCCGCGTTCTTGATCAAAGAAGAACTAAGCAAAGGCCTTCTGACCCAACTTTTTGATGACAGTATCCGTGGTAAGAATGCTTACTACCTCGTCTATCCCGAAAACAAACGCGGCCTGCCCCGCTTGCAAACCTTCCGCCGATGGCTGTTGCGCGAAGCAGCGCGACAGGAACAGAAATAAGCTTTTGCTCTCTAGATAAGAAAATCAAGGAAAAGCCAGATATACAAAGGCATCGGAACAAGAACCCAGATTAAACTGATGGTCAGGGCTTTGATAAGTAGTTTATCGACTTCTAAAGGCATTTTCTCTCTCCTTTTTTCAGTGTTTTCGTCTGTAGATCACCTGTGGATTACCTGTGGATCACCAGCGCGTAAAGAGGTCATTACTGACCATAAGCAATTGATCCTATTATATTGCCAATCCATACACGTACACGACGGTTCCCGCATACACAGTCGTCAAGCCAACAACGATGGCCCACTTGGCATTGGCAATAAAAAATCGAACCAACGGATCTTTTCTGGGAAAAGCAGCTTTCTCCCCTTCTTTGACAAAACCGGAAATCAACAGGATGTAATTCACAAACCAAAAGGCCGTAAAAAGCTCGGCTGCGAGAACAACATAGGCCATAAGCGTCTCCTTTAATGTGTCTCTATTTTTAAACATGCATTTTATATACATGTTATAATATTAAACTCAACAGCAGATATCGATACAGGTCAAAATGCCGCAGTCTCGGCCCTTGTTCCTTAGATGTATCAAAATGAAATCAAAATGCAGATTTCACCTTAACGACGAACATAATTCTATCCGTCAATTAGGGCATAAGCTCCCACCACCAAAACATAAAACATCAAAAACAGAACGTTTAAAATATTAGCACGACAACACTAAAGGTTGTACACACAGTTGTTTTATATAATGCTTGATTTGTTATTGGAACGTCTGCTTTCGACCCAAAGCGGACATTGAAAGCTAAGAAAGATTGGCAACTCAGCTATGACAATTACTTTATCGCAGGCGATCAAAAGTCTCATGGATGGAACCGAGCTTAAATGGGAATCTTCCGGTTCTTTCAAAGGT
>NZ_CAKZMP010000356.1 GCF_937128705.1 uncultured Kiloniella sp.
AAGCTAACTGTTGAATTTGGCCTTGTTCCAGAGGCGCAAGCCCGTATTTTTAATGTCGGATCAAAGTCTGTTATTGACGTTAAGCCTGGCTCTGTAAAGAAAAGTGCGTCATCTGCTGAAAAAACAAAATCTGATCCGGCAAAAGAGCAAACAGCATCCGCCGAGAACAAAAAGGTGCCAGGGGATGAAAGCAATAAAAACGAAAATACGGACACGGTAAGGTCAGAACAAAAAAATGCTGAGACAACGTCAGCAGAACCATCAGCTTCTCTTCCGAAATTAGAAGAGTTAGCAGGGCCGGGGCCTTTGTCACTTCTACCTAAACCCGTAAACTCTAATGTAGCAAATGATGAGGTCGAAAAACCTCTATCAGATACGCAAATAACTTCAGAAGACGCTTCCAAAGACAATGCCGAAGTTAAAGCCAATAATGATGGTGAAAATACGCTTCTTTCAGAAAATGCTACCCCTCCAGAAGAGGGGCGTAATTTGCTTGAGGGCAATACAAAAAAGCGGCTCTCAAAACCTCAGGGAAATAATGGCCCTGTAAAATTATCTGATTTTAAATTGGTGGATGGTACAGAGACGGATGATCCAAATGCAGGCAATTCAATAGAACAAGATTTGGTAACTCTTACAGAACCTATAGAAATTCCACATCTTGTTCCTCCCCCGGGGCGATCGGCAGATCTGTTGCCGCCAACAATTTTAAACTTTAATTGGAAAGAAGAAACTGGCGCGGTTGTTTTTCGTCGTGGAGAGCATCTATGGCTTGTTTTTGATCGGGAGGGCCCTGATAACCTTGCCGAAGCTATTGAGGCGATGGTACCGCATTTTGCCCCGGTTGATACACAGCCCGTAGCAGGAGCTACAGTTGTTCGATTAACGGCACCAGCAACACAAGTTCCTAGACTAAGTAAGCAGGATAATACCTGGACGATTGATATTCGTCGAAGGTCTTCTCTGCCGGTACAGGCCATTTCGAATGTCTTAGGTGAGGGAGAGGATGGACCCGAGGTTCGCTTTTTAGTTAAGTCTGTCAGCCGTTTGTTATCGCTTTCTCACCCCGAACTCGGCGATAGGTTAATCGTTGCCCCTATTGGCGAGCCTAACCTTGGATCATCTGATATTGACGAGTTTCCACAATTCAGGTCTTTACCTTCTTATCAAGGGGTGGTGTTGCAACCGACTGCAGAGGGCTTGGTTGTTGCCCTGACACCTCGTGCTGTTGTCGTCCGTAGCCGTGATCAATTGATCGTTTCGGATGAAACGGCCCGGTCTCTTCCCCGTAGCGGGACGATCACACCTGTCGCACCTGTAAAGATGTTAAATTTGGAAGCAGACCGATTGGGCAGTGAGGACGATTATTTAAAAAACTTACAAGAACTGCAACGTGCTGTCGTTGAAACGACGGGTATGCAGCAGGGGTTAGCGCGTTTGGACTTGGCTCGGTTCTTTTTTTCACATGGGCGGGTTGCCGAAGCTGCAGGCATGCTTCGTCTTATTGGGCAGGAAAACCGTCGATTAAGTGATGATCCGTCCTATCAACTGTTGTTGGGGGCAACACAGTTTCTGAGCGACAAATTTGCCGAGGCCCAGAAGACACTCTCTAGCCCAGTACTGGCTGGGGAATGGGAGGCTAACATATGGCAGGCAGCGCTTGCGGCATCGGGTCAAGATTGGGGACCTGCGGCGATTGGTTTTTCAGAAACTGAGACACTGATAGACGACTTCCCGCAAAATATAAGGAATAAGCTCTACTTGCTTGCAGCAGACTCAAAGCTGCATGTCGGAGATACAGGAAGTGCAAGTTTACTTATTGGCAAGGTACTATCAGGTGAACCAACCGATTTTGAAAAAGCTCAGGCAGATTTTCTCGAAGGTCAGAGGCAACTTCAGGACGGTTTCCCGGAAGAGGCACGCACAATCTGGAAAAGTTTGAAATATAACAGGCATCGCCCGACAAGTGCCCGAGCGCGGCATGCGCTTACAAAGCTTGGCATAGATGAGGGAACGATCACTCAAGAAGAAGGTATTGAACAGCTTGAACAACTCAGATTTGCTTGGCGAGGTGATAAGTTCGAGTTTGCCATTCTTAGTGAGTTGGGGGACCGCTATGCTGATGAATTAGATTTCCGCAAAAGCTTACATTCTCTTCGTCAAGCAGCTTCATATTTTCCCCATTCAGAACGGGCGGATAAAATCGCGAAACGGATGCAGGAAATTTTTGAGGGAATGTATATAGACGATGGCGGAAAGAGAATACCGCCGTTGTCCTCTATTGCGCTGTATGAAGAGTTCAAGGAGCTAACGCCGCTTGGTGATAAAGGGGATACCATGATTACCAAGCTAGCGGACCGTCTTGTTGATGTTGATTTACTTGAACAAGCGGGTAATTTGCTGGAAGAACAGGTGGATTTCCGATTAGAGGGTGAAGAGAAAGCCCGTGTTGGAAGTCGTTTGGCCTTAATTCGGTTGTTGGAAAAAAGTGCTGAAGAGAGTCTTGCTGCTCTGGATAAAACCGAAGGCGATAAAATATCTGATGATTTGACCCAGCAAAGATTACATTTAAGGGCAAGGGCTTTGGCAGAGCTGTCAAAAGAAGAAGAAGCTTTGAATTTACTCGCGGAAGATCAAAGCCTTGATGCGTTGCGCTTGAAAGCCGACATTTTGTGGAAACAGCGAAAGTGGGAAGAGGCTGGAAAAATTCTTGGTAAATTAATTCCTGCGTCTCCGCCGGCGGACCGAATTTTGAATGACAAGGAAAGCCAAGCTGTGATCAATCTCGCTATTGCGCAAACGCTTTCCGAAGATAACGAGGGTCTCAAGCTCCTAAGGGATAGTTATAGCTCTATTATGAGTAAAGGTCCGCATAGCGATACATTCAAACTTTTGACAAACAGTTTGAATTCGGGATCTGTGACGTCAATTGCTGAAGAGTTAAAGCAAATCTCTCAGGTTCAGGCTTTTATGGATCAGTACCGAAGCAAGCTCAAGTCAACGCCCCTAAGTGAAATCAATTAGGGATTGGTGTTAGATATTGGCAATCAAGGGCGTTGTTAATACTACTCTTATAGCTATCCGAAGCTTCGAACCAAGCTTCCGGCAATTAAATACCAACCATCAACCATCACAAAGAAAATCAGCTTAAAGGGTAAAGAAAGCATAATTGGTGGCAACATCATCATACCCATCGACATCAAAACAGATGCAACAACCATGTCGATGATCAAAAAGGGGAGGAAGATTAAAAAACCAATTTCGAAAGCTCTTCTTAATTCACTGATCATAAAGGCAGGTATGAGCGCACGAAGTGGGGTTGCGGATGGTTCGGCTACCTCTCCGGTTTCAGCAAGATCAAGGAATAGTCGAAGGTCTTTTTCTCTAACGTGCTGTAGCATAAAGTTCCGGATAGGTCCCGTGCCTCTATCCCATGCCTCAATTTCGGTTATTTCTTCATCTACAAGAGGTTTTATCGCGTCCTGATAAACTTTTTCCATTGTTGGCGTCATGATGAACGCAGTGAGAAATAATGCTAAGCTGATTAAGACAGTGTTGGGCGGTGCCTGTTGAATACCCATTGCGGTTCGGATAAATGATAGAACGACAATAATTCTGGTAAAAGACGTGACCATCATCAGAATGGCTGGGGCAAGGCTTAGGATGGTAAGTAGCGCCAGCATCTGTATTATACGGCCGCTTCCTGAACCAAGTATTTCATTATTCAAATCAAGGGTGAGTGCCTGTGCCCAGCTTTGATCCGGAATGAATGAAATACCAGCTGTTAACGCTGCAATTACAGTAATTTTAGGGTTAATAATTTTTGTCATACCCCTGAACTTTCATTCATTTTTTCAGCGCCTTTAGGGGCTTTTGTTTTATCTATTTGATCCAGAGAAATGTTGTGAGGAACGGTATCAAGCAGGAGGTCATTTGTGCCGCCAACCAAGACAAGATGCTCTTTGTTATCGCATTGGATTAGCACAATTTTTCTTTTGGCATCCAACGGTTTAACTTCTGTGATTTGAATACGTTTTTGTTTATTCCCTGTTATCGCAGGGCCATGACCCAAGCCTAATTTCTTTGCAATAATTGAAAACGCAAATATTAGACCGATGATAAATATCAGGCTTAAAAAGAACTGAAAATAATTACCATAATCCATTGAATTATTTTTTTCCTGGCTGGTTTGCGCTGGTATACGCACGGGCCGCTTTGTTATGGCTGGTTGTTTCTTTTATCTCTACGCGCACCTTATCCAAATTACTATTGATTGTAATCGTAAGGTTATCGAGCTCTTCAATTAAGGCTAGTAACTTCGGGGATAACTTTGACCGTTCTGCTGGAGGAAGTTGTTGTAGTTCCTGGCACAAAAAATCGGTAACTTTGGGCAAATCAGTAACGTCAAAGTCGTTACCAGACTTAATCGTTGAATTGGCTAGGGCGATTTGCTGGGAAAGATGTGTGATCTGTTCCCGAAGTTCATCAAACGTTGTCATGACTGTTTTGGTGTTTCATCAAGAGGTTGTTTCTGTTCATCATAAACATAGTTTAGGATTGTGGCTACTGCCGTTAGTGCTTCTAAGGGAATTTCACTTTCCAATTCAACGTTAGCGAGGATTTGGGCCAGATCTGAATCTGTTCTTACCTTTACACCTTGTTCAAAGGCTATCTGCAGAATTTGTTCGGCAACTTCGCCTGAACCTTTTGCAATAACCTTTGTTTGGCCTGCTATATTTCGTTTAACGGCGATAGATAGTTGTGGGGTTTCTGCCTCTTCCTTATCAGAGGGGGGCTCGTTTTGCGTGGTAGAAAACGAAGGGGGGAGTTTTTTCTGTTGATCTTCGTTAATTACACTCATCCTGTTTTCTCTAATAAAATCAGAAAATTCATTATTAGTTTGCCCCTTTATACTTAATGAAAGGTTATGAGGGGGAAGGTACAGTGTAAATCTAAATAGGGGTAAATCTAAATAGGGACGATCAGAGATTATTCATCTTCAACTGTCAGATCAATGCCAAGCATATCCAGAGATCCAGCGACAGCCGCTTTGTTTTCTTCTTGAATTCGTTCGTGAAGTTCTTGTCTAAGAACGGTGGCATCTTCGGGGAAGGTGAAGCCAATTTTTACCGATTTCCCACGGATATCAACAACTTTGACTTCAATGTCGTTGTTGATGATGACAGATTCACCAATTTTCCGTGTAAGGTATAACATCGCGGACGTCGGACTCCCTGTCCCTTATTTGCCAAATGCTGACTTATGTTGTTTTTATAACTACTTGTTCTATTGTTAAGTTTATACGTGTATTTTTTAAATAGGTCGAGCCAAAGTTCCATTTTTATGTTATTTTTTGCTGGATCGGAAATTCGTTAACAGGTTATTAAGTCAGTAAGCGTATTATTCCGAGGGTTGTGGACCTTATCGTTTATGAGGAGAGCCGACGTTGGCTGATAAGCTGAAAATTACGGATGTTCTAGCCAGAAAGATGGATTGGCTGACACAGCGACAGGCTGTGATCTCCAAGAATATCGCGAATTCGGATACTCTGAACTATGTCCCTTTGGATTTAAAAGATAACCATTTTAAGTCATTGGTTAGTCGATCGGCCCCTGTGATGGCACAACGATCCAGTCATGAAGGACATTTATCAAGCAATCCACTCAAAGGTGATCAGGCCCGCGCTAACAAAGCGAAAGATATTTATGAGACAGCTCCCGCGGGTAATGCGGTTATTCTTGAAGAGCAAATGATCAAAATGTCTCAAACACAATTGGATTATCAAGGCATGGTGCGTCTTTATAAAAAGCATCAAGAGATGTACAAGATGGTTCTCAAAGGGCCATAAGTCGCCGGGTTGTATTTGGCATCAGTTGTTTGGTGAATTTTTAGGAAAGTAAGCAATGTCCGATCTTTATAAATCAATGCAGGTTTCTGCCTCTGGCATGAGAGCGCAGGGGACGCGGCTTCGCATTATTTCTGAAAATATTGCCAATGCTGATTCTGTCGCTCAGGAACCGGGTGGTGCTCCTTACCGCCGCAAGATGGTCTCGTTTGGTTCGGAACTGAGCAGAGAACTTGGTGTCGAAAAAGTTGTCGTTAAAGATGTACTGACGGATAAGTC